>JAPOHM010000034.1 GCA_029979405.1 Methanobacteriota archaeon | reverse complement strand
ACAACCATGGTCCTGATTGTTGTGAAACAGACCTCGAAACCTCAGGACTTTCGATTATCCCCGACGAATTCCCATATAACCACAAGCAGTGGGAAGATAAAGATAAAGATGGATATGGCGACAATGATTCAGACTTAGAATTCGGTGACAAGTGCTGGTGGATTCAAGGATTTTCCTGGAGAGACAGGCTTGGTTGTGTCGATACCGATGGAGATGGAGCCTCAGACCCGTCTGACTTTGGCACATTTAGAGAATGGACAGAAGAAGATGGAGCTGACTGGTGGCCGAACGACCCTACACAGTGGGCTGACTCAGACCTTGATGGCTATGGAGATAATTCCTCGGACAACGCTACCTTACCCGACAAATTCCCAACAAATCCGTCTGCCGCCAACGATACGGACAATGATGGATATCCTGATGATTGGACCTCGTTAGAAAATGGCTCAAATAGAGCTGGACTTTATCTCGATAATTGTCCAAATATTGCAGGAAATTCAACTTCGGCATTAGATGGCTCTGGAAATTTCGTAGCATATTATGGATGTATAGATACCGATGGAGATGGTCGTGAAGATGGTTCAGACGCTTTCCCCGTAGACTCTACTCAAGTTGACGATACTGACGGTGATGGCTGGGGCGATAATCAAAATGGTAACGATCCAGATGCATGCCCTTACGATTTCGGAGTGATCAACGGAACAAAACCAAACGGTGAACCAGGTGTTGGCTGTCCAATTATTGGCGAAGAAGAAGACGAAGATAACGACGGTGTACCGGATGATTTCGATGATTGTGCGGATACAGAATTAGGCCACTCAGTAGACGAAATTGGATGTTCTGAATATCAGAAGGATGACGACTCAGATTCCGTTTCAAACGCTGAAGACTCTTGTCCAAACACTCCAATTTCGGAACTTGCTGATGAAATCGGTTGTTCAGAATCCCAAAGAGAGGTCGATTCCGATGAAGATGGCATCAACGATCCTTATGATTCATGCCCAGGTACGGATCCTGGTTTGATAATAGACGGCAATGGTTGTGCTCCAAATCAGTTAGACGGAGACAACGATGGGGTAACCGATAATCTAGACCTGTGCCCAGATACAGAAGCCGGATTACCAGTGTTAGCTGATGGTTGTTTGGATGAAAGCGCATTATTGCAAGACCTCGACGGAGATGGTCTAATGGGGCAGTACTACTATGATGCCGACAATGGAACTCACACGGGCGATGCATTCCCACTAGACTCCACTCAGTGGGAAGATATGGATGGAGACGGTTACGGAGATAGATTGACTGGAAACGAACCAGATTTCTGTCCTACTGAATATGGTAATTCAACTATGAATGGCAAGTTTGGTTGCGTCGACACTGACGGTGATGGGTATAGAGATATTGGAGATGACAAATTCCCAACAGAACCTACTCAGTGGGCTGACAATGACCTTGATGGTTGGGGAGATAATCAATCCGGTAAAGACCCTGACCAGTGTTTAGACACCAGCACAGCAGGAGATAGAACTGCCCAAGCAAGGGCAAATTATGGTTGTGCAGATTACCAATCTGATACTGATGGTGATGGGGTAACAGACGACATCGACGCATGTATGAATACCGAGCCAGGAGTACCTGTTTATCCAAGTGGTTGTAGAAAGGAAGTAGAATCGAACGATGATGGAGAATCAGAGATGATGTTCGGAATGGAACCAATGATGTTCTATGCTGTAGCTGGTGGAGGAGGACTATTCTTCCTTATTTTGATTGTAATTGTTGTTTCCAGACTACGTGGTGGCTCTGATGATGATTGGTTTGATGACGATGATGATGAGGATGAAGATTTTTATGATGATGATGAAGATGACTTCATGTCCAACGTCTTAGGTAATACAAGACAATCCCCAACTCCAGCAAGAGGACCAGCTTCAGGCCCAACTCGAGGTCCACCAGGAGCAGGCCCCTCTCGAGGTCCACCAGGAGCAGGCCCCTCTCGAGGTCCACCAGGAGCAGGCCCCTCTCGAGGTCCACCAGGAGCATCAGCTCCATCAGGAAGACCTCCTTCAGGCCCGATGATGCCAGACCCTCGAGGGCCCGCAAGAGGAAAGAAAGTATCCAAAAGAAAAGCAATAGGTAAACAAGCCGTACAAATAGATCCTGATTTGTTTGGACCTGATGAAGTCCAAGACAGAGATGCTGCTATAAGTTGGACAAAAGGTGCTTTGAAAGACGGTGAATCTGAAAGAGGTATTTTGATGCAATTACAAACTACAGGATGGTCAGCACCTCAATCCCGAGCGATAATAGAACTCTCTAAGAGGTAAGTTTGAGCATGCATCACACTCAAGAACTGTAAGAATTTGGAGCCGAAAGGGGAGAGAAAAAATGTCCGAAGATGGTGCCGATGTTTCAATGCCTGAGGGCATTGAAGTTGACGAGGCAGCAGCTTATTTTGGCGTATTCGAATCCTCTGATGCGTTGCACCAAATGATGGAAATGTCAAGGGATGATGCATTCGAAAAATTCTTCACTCTACTTTCAGATTTAGTCTTGAAACCCGGAGATTTTGACTTCGAAGAAGCTAGCCAAAGACTAAATTGTGAAGGAGGAGAAATCTACTTCTTAGTTGCAGGTCATTTGGGTGTTATGTCTTTACCTGAAAAACTTATGTTAGAATTAGATGAAGGCAAATTCAGCGCTGATGAATCTAAATTACTTGCAGAAATTGCAGACCCAATGAAATTGATGAAATTGTTTGCAGTTGCCTACCAGACTGGAGGAAATGGGGAGGCTACAAAGTATCTGAAACAAGTCGAAAGCCTTCTCTCAGACCCATCGGGAAATAAAGACGGGTTACTGAAATTATCTCAGGAATTCCAAGGCGCATTTGATGTAGCCGGACATGTAACACCCATCTCCAGTCTCAGTAGTCCTAACGCAGAAGCGAAGGAAATTGAAGCATCAATCGCTGTTCCATCCGCTGAAACTCAACCTTCTCCTCCAAAGAAAGAGCCAAAACCTGAGCCAGTTATTGAAGCGGTAGTTTCACTTCCAGTACAACAAGAAAAAGAAGAATCTGTACCACTTCCAAACACATCTGAAGCTGAAGAATTTATCCCCCTACCCACAGTTGAGGTTGTCCAAGAGGTGGAGGATAATAGAAAGGAATCCGAAAAGACAGAAGATGCGTTTTCCGGAGCATTTGCCGTCATGGCTCCTGAACCGGAGCCTGAACCCGAACCGGAGCCTGAACCCGAACCGGAACCTGAACCCGAACCGGAGCCTGAATCAGAGCCAGAGCTAGAACCTGAACCCGAACCTGAACCAGAAGTAGAGGATAAAGACGAACTTAAAGAAGCATTTGAAGCCGCAGATTCTGACAATAGTGGTGGATTATCTATTCAAGAGGTAGCAGACGCTACGGGTCTCGATTTAGATGAGGCTGCAAAACTACATTCTGAGGCAGATGTCGATGGAGATGGGCAAGTAACCCTCGAAGAATTAAAATCACGACCAGAGGTTGCCGAGAAAATGGCTTTACCAAAGCCTGTAAAGCCAATTCGAGCAGGAATCCAAGCACAACCTTCTCAACAACCACAAGGCCAACAGCAACAGCAACAACAGCAGCAACAGCAGTGGCAACAGCAACAGCAACAACAGCAGTGGCAACAACAGCAGCAACAGCAGCAACAGTGGCAATATCAGCAACAACAGCAGCAACAGTGGAATAACCAAATGCAACCAATTCAACCTACATTAAGAACAGGTTTCCACTGTAGAGGTTGTAGAATTGGGCTAGATTTAAGTTGGAGATTCTGTCCTGTTTGTGGGACTCAGAACCGCTAATCAAGCAACGAATTTTCCTTCATCCAATATTTGGGAATCATCTAACCAAACCGATGGTTTTGTGATAACTCCTGGGATATGAATTCCGACAGCAGCAGTTCCTCCTAAGCTTGTATTATCACCAATTGAGAAATAACAAGTGCCTTGTCTTTTTTCATCTTCGAGAACGTGTCCAGTTAGCCTTGCCATTGGATTCATTCCGAAACCAAATTCGGCAACAGTCCATACCGATTCTCTGTCTCTTGATCTCAATCTTGATGCGGCTTCGCCAAATTGTTGTCTAATTTGTGCAGCAGTAGAATCACCCTTAATATCGATGACAATGCCGTTTTCAATTGTCAATTCTAGTGGCTCTTCAAGCAATGTAGATTCCCATGAACCGTCAATTACAATTGTTCCATTCATCGACCCTTCTTTTGGCATAACAAATGCCTTTCCTGCAGGTAAATTAGTAATCATTCGTGGGCGGTTACAAATCCCGTTATCATTAAGTTTCCATTCCTTCCAAACAATCTCAAATTCAACATCAGTACCGTTTGAATCCTTCACATGTACCAACTTTTTCCTTCTCAATACGCTTGAAAGACCAGCTAAATTTTTCTTTACTTCGTTGAAATCTGCAGTCATTCCACCATTGATGAACATCTCGTTAGTCAGTCCGGGCATCGTAGCCACTCTTGCTCCTTCTTTGATTGCAGACCTAATCGCTCTCGTGTGAGTAAGGGAATATCTTGTAGGTGCGATTACAATTTGTTGTTGTCTCATCAAGTTAGCAACAGGTGAAGGTGGCTCCTCTCCGTGATGTCTACCTTTTGGCATCACTATTAACAAGACTCTTTCAGATCTCTCTGTAGCAGCCTTGTGTAATGCTTGTCCGATTTCTCCCGTTGTTGGGTCGCAGACAATTAGAACATTTTCCCCTCTTCGTATGTCCATGCAAGTATGAGTTACTTGTTTAGCTGATTGATATAGGTCCTCGATTTTTATTTCATTTGAATCGTCATTGGTTGAGGAAAACTCATCTGGCTCCTCCTCCTCAACAACTTCTGATATCTCTAAATCGTCGTCGATGGCTTCCTCAGCATCTTTTCGGCGAAAAGGTGGGGCCATGATAGACCGAGTGATTTCCTTAACTTCAATTTGTGCTTTTTTTAACAACGTTGAAGAGTGGGTGTATCTCCGGAAAATCATGGAAGCAAAAGCACAATTCATGACTCAGGTGAATGATTTGTATAAATTTCAGGCGATTCAAGGTCATCTTGGTTGGGACCAAGAAACGATAATGCCAGCAAAAGGTGCAGCAGCACGCGGTGAAATCTTAGCATGGTTGGCAAGTCAAGGCCATGAGAAATTAATTGACCCAAAATTTGGTGAGTTAATCTCACAACTCGAAAACGAAGAATTGGATAACTTTCTCGCCGCAAATGTCAAAGAAATGCGTAGAAAATATGACGAGGCTGTAAAGATACCAACTGAATTCGTCGCAGAGTTTACCAAAACAAGAAGCGAGGCGTTAATCGCTTGGCAGCAGGCACGAAAGGAAAGCGATTTCTCACTATTTTCTTCCCATTTAGAAAAGTTGATTTCATTAACGAGACAGAAAATTGAGTATCTGGGATGTGAAGATACACCATATGATGTGTTGCTCGATGAATATGAGGTTGGAATGAAGGTTAGCGATTACGACCCCTTATTTTCTGAGTTAAAGGAAAGGCTCGTGCCGCTGCTAAGTAAGATTATGCAATCAGGAGTAGAAATTCCAAGACTACCTGAAAATTTGATTTTTGCTGAGAAAAAGCAACAAAAATTCTGTAACGAAGTATCCAAAGCAATGGGCTTTGATTTCGAAGCCGGACGCATGGATATCTCAACCCATCCATTCTGTGCAGGTTTGTGGCCGGGAGACACAAGGTTCACAACGAGATTCGACGAGAAAGATCCATTCTCGTGCCTTTATGCTGTTATGCATGAATCGGGCCATGGCTTGTATGAACAAGGCTTACCATCAGAACAGTCTTTTTCTCCTGCAGGTGGAGCAGTCTCATTAGGTGTCCACGAATCACAAAGTCGGTTCTGGGAAAATCAAATCGGTAGGACGGCATCATTTTGGAAAGTAGCACTTCCTTGGTTCAAGAAAGAGTTCCCTGAATGCCCAGATTGGGATAATGAAACACTTGACTTGATTGCAAATGAGGTCAAGCCTGATTTCATCAGAGTTGAAGCAGATGAAATCACATATAATCTACACATTATGATCAGGTATGAAATTGAAAAGAAGATTTTCAACGAGAATCTACCAGTCGAAGAAATCCCAAACCTGTGGAATAATATGATGAAAGATTGGTTTGGAATCGAGGTTCCAAACGATTCAATGGGTTGTCTTCAAGACATTCACTGGTCGATGGGAGCGTTTGGCTATTTCCCTACATACACACTTGGAAATTTGTACGCGGCTCAATTATTAGAGGCAATGAAACAAGAATTAGGAGATATCGAGGACATAATCTCATCAGGCAATTGGAGTTCAATGCTCGAGTGGTTGAGGGAGAACATTCACTCAAAGGGTTCAGTGATGGAGCCATCTGCACTTATTCAGTCTGCGACAGGTTCTCCTCCTAGTCCAGAACCATTCCTGAATTATGTCGAAGGAAAATATTCGAAATTATACGGTCTTTGATCACTCTTCTTCAGAGTTAACTTTGCTTTGTAAATTGGACAACATCGTTGTTAGTTCTGCGATTGCATCTTGTAAATCGTTCGTTCTATCCTCTTCATGTCCAGTGCCGAAAGTCATTCCAAGTAGTGTTACCATCGCTCCAGATAACATTACTACTGCCGACATGTAAAGGTCTTTCAGAGATGTTTCATCACCGTTTGCAATCAATACTCCCCAAATCGCTCCTGCTGCAAAAATAAGCAGTCCGAGAACGATCTGCTGATGTCCAGGTCCAAGTTTTTGTTCAAGATCACTCATATGTATCCTCAGTGCTTGATCGCCTTATATGTAAAAAACTTAGCGCAAAAAATACCAAAAAAACTTAGTTTTCAATTCCAAGGCATCATTACCAGAGGTGAACCAACCTCGCCGGGCTGAACAAGTGTCTTTCCTTTAACTCCGGTTTCTTCATTTCTTTCAAAAACCGGTACTCCTGAAACAACGGTAAGGGTAGCCCATCCAACAAGTGGTGTTCCATGGAACGGATTCCATCCTACCCTAGACCAAGAATTTTCATCCTGGACAACAATTTCTTTTTCCATATCTACGAGAACTATGTCACCATCATATCCGACTTCCAAAGAACCCTTTCCGACCATTTGGTATGCTTTTGCAACGTTGGTGCTCATCCATTGTGCAACTTGCTCGATTGTACACTTGCCATTTTTTGCATGCGTTAGTAAAACCGCCATTGAAGTCTCGACTCCGGGCATTCCCGATGATGAAGCAGGCCATCCTTTCTGTTTGTCATCTAATGTATGAGGTGCATGGTCAGTAGCAATACAGCAGATTGTTCCATCTAGTAATCTTTTCCAAAGAATCTCTCTGTCTTTTGCATATCTGATTGGAGGATTCATTTTCAGTCTCGTACCATGCTTTTCTACATCGGTCTCGTCGAATGTCAGATGCTGAGGTAGTGTTTCAGTTGTGATGAATAATTTTTCATCATCGCTTAATTCAGCCAAATAATCAGCTTCAATTCCACTTGTCAAATGCAGGACGTGCAATCTGTGCTGATTTTCTTTCGCCATTTCAACCGCTAACTTCGTTGCATTCAATGCGGTGATATCATCTCGCCACTCTGCATGAGCGGCAATATCAGTTCTCTCCTTAACATCTTCAAATCTTTCATTCAATCGGTTTTCATCTTCTGCATGTACAGCTATCAAACCTGCTGTATTCGAGAAAATATTTCTCAAATGCGCTTTTTCATGAACAAGCAAATCGCCAGTTGAAGATCCCATGAATATCTTGATGCCACAAATTCCAGGGTATGCTATGCCCTCGCCTGGCTTCCCGACCGTTTTTTGTAATTCCTCAAGGTTATCTGGAGTTGCTCCTATGAAAAATCCAAAGTTTGTGATACACTTTTTGTCTGCTGATTCAATCTTCGCAAACATAGATTCTAACGTAGTTGCAGGTGGCTTGTTATTTGGCATATCAAGAAAACTGGTTATGCCTCCACTGGCGGCTGCTGCGGACCCACTTTGTAGGTCCTCCTTGAATTCCTGACCTGGCTCTCTAAAGTGAACCTGAGGGTCAATTCCTCCAGGGAGGAGGTGTTTACCCGACCCGTCGTAAACCAATTCATCATCGCTTGCATCGATTTGGGATTCAGTAGCAATTTCAGAAATTATTCCGTCTCTTATTCTCAAATCACCCTTTACTATTCCATTTGGCAAAACTAAATTTGCTCCCGTAATCAAAATATTTCCTTTCATATTATCTCCTCCTTGCGCTCTTTGGTCTAAATGCATTGCAAATATCATCATTCATATCTATGTATGGGCCTTCGAGTAAATCTACACAATATGGGACCGCTTTCCATATCTCATCGAGAGTTTCTCGGATTGCCTTAGGCCTTCCCGGTAGGTTGAAGATTAGGGAACTCCTCCTAATCCCACCAATTTGTCTAGATAGAATTGCTGTGGGTGTAAATTCAAGAGAAATAGATCTCATGCGCTCACCAAATCCTGGAATTATTCTGTCACAGATTGCTTCAGTAGCCTCAGGAGTAATGTCTCTTTTCGCAGGTCCAGTACCTCCAGTTGTAACCACTACATCGCATCCAAGCGTGTCAACCAAGTCCTTCAGAGCGGATTCAATTTCTTCAGCTACATCAGGCACTACTCTGTAGTGGTGAGACCATTCAGAAGCAATTGCTTCCTCAAAGAATCCAAGAATAGCGGGGCCTCCTTCATCTTCATACTCTCCGCTATAAGCACGGTCTGATACCGTCAATATTCCAAAAATCGCAGGGTCTCCAACCATTGTTTCAACTCACTGGTTTCCATATTTTTCCTTGATATCTGCATGGAAGGAATCCAGAAGAGTATCTTCGAAAAGTTCAGCCTGTCTTCTGATTTTTGTGGATCTCATGTGTAGGAAAGCCATACCAATAAATGCAATAATTGCTATTGGAATTGCCGCTTCTAATTTGTATTTGTGCATCACAGTAACAATACCTTCAGCAGTGTATGCCCACGTCAGAGAAGCTATCGCTCCGCCAACAAATGTTGCCCAAAGAACTCTCATGAATTTCATTCTGGATAGTAATCCAAGCATTGCTCCAACAAGCACACCTGAGGCCATAAACGGTATCCATACGAACACGATAAGCCCCCAGAATCCCCATTTGTTAATCATCTCTCTCTTTTCGTTAGCAGTATATTCCACAGTAGATAGGATGTCTCCAAACAACTTCGTCTGTAAAACTCTTCCACCTAAACCGTCTTGTTTCGCTACCGCTGCAACGCGCATATCTTCTGAATTAGAAGTGCCAGATTGTTTTTCAACTCTACCAGCACCTGACCTGTCTGCAAGTGTTGAAACAAGGTTTCTACCTTTGACAATTAATTCCTGAACACCGACCAATTCAGGATTTTCTCTTGAAATGAATTTTCTCAGGTTCTTTTCGATATCAATATTCGAATCTTTAAACCTGAAGAATGCAAACTTTTGGTTAGGTTTGTATGCTACTCTTACGAATATAATCGAATCTTCACTTGTCACCGTAGCCATTTGAAGAATCAAATCAGGGTTTGCTCTGAAGTAGCCCTTTACGGATTCTCTTACATCGTCTTCTACTTTTGAAAGTAAATGTAAGTCTCTGAAAAATGCGGTGTAATCCTGTTCTTCAGAATCTTCGTCTTCAATCATTCCGCTTCCAACACCAACCCCGGTTTCGAAATCAATAGCTTGATTTTCACCTATCGACCTAACAGTCAGCTGAACAGGTTTGTAAACTCTAAATAATGCAAACTCGTCTAAAATTTCTTTGAGTATTTCTGACCTAACTTCGTTTGTATCAGAAAATGTACCATCTGTATTAGAGTAAGGGACCATGATATCTATCGATAGGTCTCTTACCTCGATCTTATACAAATCCCAGTCTATGTTAATTCGAAGTCGATTCTCGTTATTTCTCAATACGTCAACGACAACTTTCTTGATGTGTGTTCTTGACAACATATCATCTGTTTCTTGGTGATATAGTTTGTACATCACGGGATAAGCAAGGAAAAGGGATATCACAGATAATGATAGAGAAACAAAAGCCATCCACCATGCTGGAATTCCTGCGGCACCCCCAGTTAGCATTGCAGTTTCTCTTCCACCACCTAATTCAGCACCCATCAATACGAAGCCCCAATTCCCTAAATCGCTAACACTCCAACAAGACCTTGGCCCATCCGTCAGAACATTACCTTCTCTTTTTACTTCAGAATCGACAAGTGGCAAAAACGCCAGTGCGTTTTCAGTAGTCGAAATT
>JAPOHM010000104.1 GCA_029979405.1 Methanobacteriota archaeon | reverse complement strand
GTCGGAGCTGAACGAGATGGTGTCTCGAAAGAAGTGCTCGATGCATGCGATGAAATTGTTCGACTACCGATGGATGGGTTTGTTCCATCGTACAACCTCCAGGTTGCAATCAGTGTTCTTGCTGTTGAGGCGTTGCGGCAAAGAAATGGTACCTAGGGGCAGAGTTCTCTTATTGCTGAGCTAGGATGTTTGAAAACAATATCCGTCATACAAACTTGATAAAGAATTTACAGGAGGAGAAATTATGGCACCGATAAATGAGAGTATCTCTCATGGACAAACTGGTGCGAAGAACGCAGGACAAAACGTAGTAATTATCGATGTTTTTAGAGCAGTACCTACAGCGATTGCAATCTTGGAGCAGAAGCCTTCAATCTATTACATGACCTCAGATGAAAATAATGTCCGTTCTTCGAAACCAGATTTTATCCGTATAGGAAAGCCATTCATGGGTTCAAATGTAAATTATGATGCCCCCAACTCTCCAACTCGTGTTTCTGAGATTGATTTGTGTGGACAGAGCATTATCCACAGAACTGCAGGCTGTGGCGGTTGCCTCGATGGTTTGTTTGATCCAAAAATTGTGTTGCTTTGCAGCATCTCGAACCTTAAGGCAACAAAAGTATTCATGGACAAATTGGGAGGAAGATGGGATATTGTTGCTGCCGGTCATCAGGGAATCACACCAGTCAAAGAGGATAATGTATGTGCAAAAGCATTAATTTCTGAAGACCCAATAGGTTACATTGAAACTTACGTCCAAGAATTACGAAATACGGAGAGTTCAACACGCTTCTCTATCAATTCAGATGAATATCCTATCACTGATATCGATATTTGTCTAAACACTGAGCAGATATCAACAGTCATTTTAGCAAAGAAAGAAGGGAGTTTATGGAAATTAGACGTCCAAAATTAATGAACTAAATTGTTCAAACTTGTGCCCACATTTCTCAATTGTCATTAATAATTGCTTCACAAAAGAAGCAATGCCCCTTCCAGAGTAACGTAGTTCAGTCACTTCGTCACATGTCATATTGTTCCAACGTATTCGTGTAGTTGAGTCTTTTATGTCTCTCATCCACTGGTAATGAGGAGTATTGAGCACGAAGTGCATTGGATGTATTGCAATAACAAAGATTTCACTCTGAGAAATCAATTGCACAATTTCATCACAACTGTCTAAATTATATTTCCGCTCCAAAAAGTTACCATCTTCAAATGCGATAGGTATCTCTAACATTCTAGAACGATGCCTAAATGGCGCTATAGGATCCAAATCGGTGCATACATTTGAGCTCGCTCTCATACCCATCCTCGCCATATGCTCCCTTATTTGATTCGAATCCAGAAAACGGTGAGAGCGATACACTGGAATATTTGTTGTTATTTTCGATAAATTCTCAATGATTTCTTCTGAATTCGAGCCCTGACTCGAGTCCGGAGAAAAATAGGGGTGTAAACCGACTTCAATCCTGTTCATTCGTTCAACTATTGCCCTCGACTCGTGCGTCGCAAAAACGGTAACTGGAATCTTGAATTGAGAAAACCAATTCATCGTCTCCTCAATTACTACTTCAGAAGCCCAATCTAAGTCAATTGTCACGAAAATCCGACATGTCATGATAATGGCTCCAGTAAATGGTGTTTGTTGAAAATCTCTCGGTCGATTCCAGTTTTCTCAAATAATTCGTTCATGGAGGAATATTCCCGCAAATCGAGCGTACGGCGTGTGGTTGTCCAGGTATCACCCTCTAAACGATATTGGGCATTTCCATAATGTAAAATATTAAACAAAGAGTCATCCATTTCCTGATTCGATTTGAAGTGGCAATTCACTTCCCTCGGTATCTTCGTGTTCTCAACTTTGGAAATAAAGTTTTCAAATTCCTCCAAGGTAATAGTATGCCGTTGATCTCTTTCTGGGTCATCATAAGACATATACTGATAAAATTTCCACTTTTTAACTTCAACTCCTGACTTTTCTACCGATTTCCAAATTGAAAGAATTTGTTCAGGAAGCGTTGTGTGATTGAGTTTACCAACTACTGAATGAATTTTCAATGGTATGCCACGTTCTGCTAACATGTGCATTACTTCTACCACTCTCTCGAGATATGTCGACCCCAGTCTCCCTTTACGACCAAAATTTTCTAATTGGGCTCCATCTGAAGAATCAATGTTAATGGCTACCAAATCTACAACACCGATCATTGCGTCAGCCACTTCATCATTAAGAAGTAAAGCATTCGTATACATTCGAACTTCTAGATTATCTTCATGACCTTTACCTTTGTATGTTTTGAGGTGATTTAGAATTTGAATAAATTGCTGGCGTGGTTTTCCGCCGGCGACCAACACTTCGCCGCCCGAGAAAGTAATTCTTCGAAAGCCAAGCGCATTGTAGAGATGATCAATTAGGTTTAATTTTGAAAAAAGATCTAATTCAGATGCAATTTGGTCAGGAGAATCCTCCAGAACACAGTAATCACAGTCAAGGTTGCACCTTGAAGTAATCATGTAGTAGCCTTTGTATCTATCCATTAATTTGCCCCCTCGTTGTTTGCTGGCAGGCCGTCTGTTACAACTTTACCCCCGAAAAACTGAATCATTGGGATGTCATGCTTTCCATCGCCGAAAGCAACAACTCTTCCCACTTTTGGAAAATGGGAGATTGCTAGCATTGCCCCTCTTAATTTGGTAGTTTTCCACGGAAGCAGGTACCCTTTGCCAGAATAAGATTCTTTACGGAATTCATCGGAAAACACAGCATTATTGAGTTCAAATTTAGCTTGCAGAAGGTGCTGTTCGAATCTGATTTCACTGCATCCATTGGGTAATGATTTCATCTCAGAAATAACTTGATTATCTCCTCCATTGAGGGTCAGTAATGCTCCGGAATAAGACACAATAGCGTCCCAATGCAAACCAATTTTATTGGAAAGTGCCGTCAATGAATCTAATCCTCTCGCAGAACAAAGAATTACATAATCAAATTTTGAGATCTTAGAGACCCATTCCCTCGTAAGTTTAGGTGATGATTTGTGGAATATCGTACCATCAAAATCCGTTACAACGGTTGTATAATCTTCTGTTATTGATGCAAGAACCCTTCTTCGTTCAATGTCTATGTCAAAAATGTCGCTTAGACCAATAAGCGAGAGAGATTTAGTTTCAAGGCTAATTTCGTTTAGCCATTTGGCTGCATCAAATTCAGCAATATCGTTGATTACATGGGCACCTACCCTATGTTCTAAGAGTGCAGCTGCCGCATTGAATGATCGGCTCATAATATTTGGAATCCCCATCACAGATGTTTCAATAATCGCTCGACCAAATGTCTCACACTTTTATGTGGAGATATGAACATGATATTCTCTCAGAATCTTGTTCAAATCATTGTGAAGTACAGGTTTTTTGATGGAAATCGAGTTAGAGAATTCGCTTTCTCGAATTGCAGACATCAGATCTGCGTGTGTATTCCTGCATTGAATTGGTCCAATAAATGTAAGCGTAGAGTTTGGTCTTTCTTTCGCAATCTTTTCGAAAATCAGCAGGGTCTCTATTGGATTTTTTTGAGGTTTAATTGAGCCTAAACAAACACAATTAAGTGTCTCGTCAGCTTTAATTTTTCTAATCAAATGTTTTGCATTTGCCTGAACACCTCGTGAAATAACGGCGATTTTTTGTTCTTGTATTCCTATATCCAGCATCATTTTTTTCTCTAAGTTACTTGGCGTGATTATTTTGTCAACAAGTTGTAAAATTCTATTTTCCTCTTCGACATATGATTCGGGTACAATTTCACCTGATTGCAAATACGATGCTGAAGTGAACATTGGGAATAAGACAGACCTAACATCAATAAAATCATCATGACCACAGCCAAACATCATTGAGCAATGAACAAAAATCACGACATCAGACCATGGCAAGTGTTTCCTAACTGTCTCAGAAATGAATTCCTTATTCAATAATCTACGTTCAAATCTACAATCATCATGGAATGGATAAACCAGAGATGAAGATTTGGAAACATCTGCATGTACTGAGAAATCAAGAATTTTCACTTCTACAGATTCAATTGAGGTTAACATTTCAATTACACGTGCTCCCCCGTCTCTTTGATTATCGGAAACATGTTGTTTCTCAGTAACTACGAGGATATTCAAGACTTCACCTCAATAAATGCCAAATACTTTTCAAAATAATTATCCCATGAGTATTGTTCTGTTTGTTCAGGTCTTGGGCAACCATTTCCTAACCATTGAATTAGGGCTTGCATAGCGTCATCTGAACTAAGTGGATTTACAATAACCCCTCTGGCTCCATGCACAATCTCAGGCAAGGCACCTGCATTTCCAGCGATGATCCAGGTGGCTGAACTAATTGCTGCAAGGACTGAACGCCCCATTCCTTCAGTATGTATGTAAGACCCGCAATCTACTGCTCTATTTTCCTCAATGCTCAATTGAATGTAAACGTCGGTTTTGGTAAGGAATTTCGTCACCTCCTTGGGAGTGATTTCACCGAGAAAAACAACATGGTTGCTCAAGCCTAAAGATTCCACTTGGGATTTGACATTATCTAATAACGAGCCCCCTCCTGCGAGGTATAACTTTGCTCTGTACCCATTTTGAATTATTTTATCCATAAGTTCAATCAAAGTATAGTGATTCTTGTAGGTGACAAATCTAGCGGCGCAGAAAAGTATCAATTCATCGTCTGAAGTTGTCTGTTTCTGAATTGGTAGAGGAAGGTTTGTACCTCCAACCGCTCGATGAAAGAGTTTTCTTGAGATGCCTAAATTCTCATATCTGCATTCAGTAAATTCGGAATTGGTTACTAAAACATCAATAGATTCATTGATTGAATTTACCCAAAACTTCTGTCGTTCAGAATGATTCAAGGATCCATTCTGAAGACGGGCTTGGAGGACTTCATTCCCTCCAGTACGATATACTTGAATTGATTCAGGAAAAGCTTGTTTTAAATCCGCAAATTGGTTTATCAAATGCCCAGTGTTGTGAAATAACACCTTACAATAGAGTCTCTTTTTCATTTCACTTAGGCTCATCGAACCCATACCCTCCACATGAAATCGAGGTTCTCCCTTATGTTTTGTGTTGAACCTCACAATATGATGCTCTATTCCTTTTTTCTCCATCCATTCAACCATTGCCCATCCATGTTCTTCCATTCCCCCAATGGTCGTTAAATCGCCTTGAAGGAATAGAATTACTGACACATTTTTTGTAAAACCCCTTTTTTTATAAATTAGTCAGTGAACTTTTTGAGTATAATCTCAACCGTTATACGATTACTGTTAAGATACACATTAGCTGCTACAAGTCATTCATAACGCATTTAGATGGATATGATTTTCAGATTAAGAATCTCGCCATCTTCGCTTCTGGACAGAACGAAGGAAGACATCCTCATAAGACTCAGCTTGCCCCTCAAG
>JAPOHM010000234.1 GCA_029979405.1 Methanobacteriota archaeon | reverse complement strand
GGTTTCTCCATAACACCCATGTGTATGAGAAAGTCAGTCGCAAGGGTTCGCAGTGGGACATATTGAACCGTACCCTTGTTGCCGTATAGGAACTCATCGGATACCCTCGTATACAGTCGACATTGAGTTAATCTATTCAACCGTTCAGAGTCGAATTAATGTCCCTCGTTAGCAACATCGAATGTAAGAAAATATTATTAAATTCCGTAGTTAATCAACCAGCATGACCTCCCAGATTGTGATAATGAATTCTAAGGGTCTTGCCTTTGCCTCAGACTCAGCAGTATCGAGCGGTTCAAACACTTCCAATTCCGCTCAAAAAATGTTTTCTTTGCCGGGACGTCAACCAATTGCTTTTATGGTCATGGGGGCAGGCGTAAACGCATCTTCGGGTCTAACTTGGGATAGAGTATTCTACAAGTACCATTTGCATTTTACGAAAAAATATGGCAGGGATCATGAATTAGACACCATAAAAGATTACCAAAAAGACTTCGTTGAATTCCTGCAAAGTCTGACATCAGACTCACACAATGATTTGGCGTTAATGCGAGACCTGTATTTCTTTTTCACAAATTCGTCTAGTTACATTAGCAAAGGAATTTCAAACGAATATGGTGCGCCAGCTACTGAAATGGATTCTATCATCTATTCCAATGTAGAAGACGCAGTCAAGGCATGGGGCGAAATCGAAGTAGGTGTTGAAGAGCAGTACCAACTGAAGCAAATTTTTGGTTTCCACGGTGAATTAATTAATGAGGTTGCTATTGATATTATATCCAAAATCCTGCGCAAGCCATATGATACTGTCGAGAGGAATGAGGATTTACGGCAACTACTGGCACTCAACTTGGGCCATCATTTGGTTCACTACTCATCTGAATCGGGTTGGAAAGAATCGTCCTCCACACTCGTGATGGGGGGATTTGGAAAGGAAGAAGAGTATCCCACGTATGTCACCATCAATTCTGGATCTGTTGTTAAAGGGATTGAGGAAAATTTCACTATTGAAACTAACAGAATTGATCCAAATCCATTAGCGAGCATACATCCATCGGGCAAAGATGGAGTTTATACCAGCAGGGTTTTCATAGAGCCCTTTGCTATGAAAGAGTTCATGAGTCGTATGATGAATGGTATGGATACAAAATTGACAACAAACAATAAAATTTCTAGAGTCGCAGAAGACGTCACAGCAAATTGGCTCTCAGAATATGGGGCCACGGAGATTGGAAAAGTTTCTGGGATAGGGGATGCCACTGCACAAAAAATAGTGGAGCACCTTCTCGGAGATGGACGCTTACCATGGAACGTAGGTAACGAACACTGGAAATGGGTGAACAAGCATGGCAATGATGTCAAAACAGAATTTAGAGAAGCTGTAGATAGGCTCTCACCAATAGACCTTGCAAAACTCGCGAAGCATCTAATCGAAAATGAAGCAATAATGTTTGGTTTTCTTAAATCAGTCAAAAGTGTAGATTTACCGGTAGACTCATGTTACGTAACTAAGGAAAGTGGCTTTATCTGGACGAATTTAAAGAATCTCCCAGACAGGGAAATAAATCACAAAATTTACCACTTTGGAAGAGATGGTACACTCTTCTTGTAGTTCGTATGTCGGATTTTTACTTCGGATTAAACCACTGCTCTTCGTCATAGTTTTTTTGAGAATGAGCAATGAATTGCCAAACGAAAGAAATTTTCGAATGAGTCTGATTCAAAAACTAGGAAAATAGTTCACCACTTAACACATGGGTTGCGCCAAACACCCTTGAAGATCTTAGGTCTGTTTTCGTGGGTTCTCAGTCCGTCCTACACAACGGTACCGTTCCAACAGGCATCTCACGCGTGGGTGTAGGATGGGGTAGGAGAGACAAGAATTCGTGTTATT
>JAPOHM010000192.1 GCA_029979405.1 Methanobacteriota archaeon | reverse complement strand
CAATTGAAACACGGGTTTGTTCACCCGAATCTCTGGCCCTTAGAGTTACAGTATTGTTCTCCAAAGATTCGTGGTCAACCGTTATACACCAAGGGACACCAATTTCGTCAGCTCGTGCATACCTTCAACCAATTGAGCCACTTGCATCATAAACTGAAAATACATTTTTCCTACGACAAAGGTCTCTATGAATCTCTTGAGCAAGAGAATCCATTCCATCCTTCTCGAACAAGGGAAGAACTGTAACATCGACAGGTGCAATAACTTCTGGAAGAGCGAGCAAAGCATAGTCTTCACCAGATTTTTCTGTTTCAGTGTAAGAATGGTCGAGCAGGTGCCAAATAATTCTGTCAATTCCAAATGCTGGTTCCACTACATGTGGGACAAACCATTCTCCATTGACGTTCTCAGTGCGCTGAACACGCTTTACGTGCTCAGGAAGTATTTCCAAATCTGTACCCTCAATGTTATGTGAAAGTGGGAATGTAGTTTCTGCTGGCAAATTTTCGACATATTCCTTGACTTTGCCCGCAAGCGCTCTGAATGCAGGACCTGCTTTCGCACCATCGATTGTCCAACCATCGATTTCGATTACTTTGGGCGCGTCAAATGTTCTCCATGCACGAAGCCTCTGCCCGGTTGCATTTTCGTGAGCTGTTAGGTCATAACAACCCCTGTGTGCAATTCCAACACACTCTATCCATCCGTATGAACCTAAGATTTCTGCATCCCAACAGTCCTGTGCATAATGTGCCATTTCTGTTGACTCGTGTTGTCTAAATCGTAAGCCTGAGGGATTGATACCTACTGACAACAGGAAATCCATAGTCCAGCCCATGAAGTAACCTACAGTAGGGTGCCTAATGACGCCATCACTTACCGCTTGACCAAGAGTAAGTGATACCTCACCATGGCCATCTGCGATCAAAGTGACTTCACTTTCCCAAGCTGAAAAATCGTGAACTGGTTCAACTTCAGGGTCGATAAAGTACTCTAATTCAGCCATATTGAATTCACGCAAGCGAATCATTCCTTGTCTAGGGCTAATTTCGTTTCTATACCCTTTTCCAGTTTGAATTGCACCGAATGGAAGACGTTCTCTAAAATGACGATATATCGAGGTGAAAGATGTGAACATTCCTTGAGCGGTCTCGGGACGTAAAAATCCCTGGCGGCCTGATGCGCCTGCTCCAATTTTTGTATTAAACATCAAATTCTGTGCCTCTATTTGCCCCCACTTGTTTGCTCCACAGGAAGGACATGCTGGATTATTCTCTTCAATCAATTTGGATAAATCATCTTTAGTTAATGCATCCGCATTGGGGTAGATGTGCTCAACTAAGTGATCTGCACGACTGGCTTCACCACACTCTCCACATTCAGTCAAGAAGTCACTGAATTCACCTACGTGACCGCTTGCTTCCAATACCGAATAAGGAGTAATAGTTGGACAGGAAATTTCGACAATGTTTCCTAAGCTTTGCCAATGGTCTATCCATGTTTGATTGATTCGGTTTCGTAATCTTCCACCCACAGGTCCGAAGTCATACAAACCAGCAGCTCCTCCGTGAATTTCAAAAGCAGGAAGAATAATTCCTCTGCGTTTTAGCATACCAGTTAGTCTACTCAAACGCTCAGTGCTGAACTCCTCCATGCACCTGCGTAATCAAAGGGGTACATGAGGCCACCTCCTATTGTTAACTTGAAAATTCGATTTTGTAAATATTATAGTAATGGCCAATATCCATAATTATCCATCTCAGTGTGTCTTTTATGCTAACATATACGGGCGAAAATTGTATATTAACAAAAACCAAACATTGAAGACGTCTATGCACACGCTCCCCTTCACGGATAGTGAGTTGATAAATATGGCAAATATCTCTTACCTAGAAAATCCACTCGAAAGTGAGGATTTGTATGAGAAGTTATGCCAGCCTGTTCGTAATTGGTTCAAGGATAAGTTCCCAGACTTCACCAAACCTCAAAAATTGGCAATTCCATCAATTATGGATGGAGACCATTTGTTATTATGTTCTCCAACTGGTTCTGGTAAGACGCTAACAGCATTCTTGACAATTATCGATAATCTTGTCCGCCATGCATTGGATGGAACTTTAGAAGAGAGAGTTTACTGCCTATACATTTCTCCGATCAAAGCTCTAGCGAATGATATACAAAAGAACCTGATTGGTCCACTTGAAGAGATAGAAAAGAAGTATCTTCCAGATAGAGCACAAGGCAAGATTAGAGTCGGTCTAAGAACTGGAGACACACCTCAATCTGAAAGACAGAAAATGCTGAGGAAACCTCCACACATCCTAATTACAACTCCTGAAAGTATGGCGATTGCAATATCCTCTCCAAGATTCCAGCCAATTGTTTCGAATGTTGAATGGATTATTATTGATGAAATGCACTCATTGGTTCCTACCAAGCGTGGAGTGCATCTTGCACTTACAATTTCACTGCTTGATACCATACTGGAAAGGCCCGTGCAGAGAATAGGAATCTCTGCTACAATGGAACCTCTCGAAACGGTTGCTGAATACTTGGTGGCTAGCGATGACAGAGAGAGCCGTAATGACAATCAAACGGTTAAAATCGCGAAAATTAGTGGTGCTCGTGAATTAGATTTGGACATCCTATTATGTTCTCCGAAATTCAGCGACCTGTCCGTAATGAAAGTCCTCGAAATGAATGTTGAAATGGTAGCTGACCTAATCAGTGCTCACACAACAACACTAGTATTCGCCAATACTAGAAAAATGACTGAAACACTAGTTCAGAAATTGCGACCATATCTTGGAGATTTGGTTGCAGGGCACCATGGTTCAATGGATAAGAGAATCCGACT
>JAPOHM010000085.1 GCA_029979405.1 Methanobacteriota archaeon | reverse complement strand
CCACTTAGGTTGGGAATGGAGAGTCTCTGGCACCGACGAGGTTGGCGATGAAGAATTTTGGAAAGTCATAATGGAGCATAGAGAGATTCGAGATAATTGTCTCGGTTTCGCGAGGATTGTGATGTGGGTAGGCGAAGACTCACCGTGGGCGGTAAAACAAAATGTAGAAATTGAAATTTCAGATAGTGGAAGCTCTCAATCTAGTTGTAGCACTTGGACAGAACAATTAGCAGATTTGGTTCTTCCAGAAGGCGAATTGAAATTCTCAGTTGAAATGTATCAAAATAGCATCGTAAGGGGCGACAAATTGCTGACGCTCGGTAGAAGTTACGATTCAATGCCCAATCCAGGTGCTTACGTTCCAAAGGCAGATGAGTTGTCAGATTGGGGAACAAATGACCTACATCTTCCAGACAATTCGTCAATGCGAGAACACACATTAGAACAAGCAGTCGCCTGTTTTACTAACAATCACGTTTCTAACGCTACTGAAGCAACCTCTGCTTTGAACGATGACGGCTATGTCTGGCGAGCAATAAACGGTCAAAGTAACGATTCATCGGCAACAAGGTGGAATCTGTCTTGGGTTAATGGAATCCCTAATTCCGGTTGGGTTGAATTGGACGTAAAGGGCGAAGCAAGCCCAACAAATTGTACTTACATCGCTCACGGTGACAATGACCAAACCGTCCAACATAGTCGCAGTGACATACCTGCAGCGTTGAATCTTTCAATGGTAGAACAAGACCTGACAGATACTTTCCGCTATCCAATTTTCACAGGGCCTAATGGCTTCTTCACTACCGATGGAGACTATCACCCGGAAACGCGAATAGGATATCTCGTTGTTACCCCCGATGGTGATTTAACAGACTGGATCAATCGTTTGAATAGTGGAGACACAGGGACTACTACAATCGACCTTTCAAGAAACTGGGAGTCTTCAGTCTTCAATGCTGAATCTCAAATAACAACGAATTGGGATAATTCCCTAAGCATGATAATGGATGCGACAAATGGCCAAGTAGTGGGCTGGAATTATTTCACGCAACCAATAATTGGGTGATTACTTTGACTGGAAGAGGTTTAGACCACTTAATTGAACAAAATGCCACAGAGTTGGGTTTTTTGTCAGCTTATGGTGGAGGAGAATCTCCAGAAGAATTACTTGAACTAATCTCAAAATCAATAGTTTCTGAGGTTCAATTATCCCTACATGAGGATGGAGTTATATTCGAACTAATTAAGGAAAATCTACCTCTCGTACCTTCAGATTTACTTCGTAGAGGTTTCCAAGATGGGAAATTGACTAAGGAAGGAGTTACAGTTGTTATCACCGACTTTGGCCCCGAGCAAAAGCGCTTTGTGGAACGTTTAGTTGAATTCATTCAGGTCTCATAATAGCAGCTATTACAACACAAGATACGGTTGCATATAGTCCAATGAACGGAACAACCTCTGAAGAATCATCCGTTTGCAGATCTTCTTCACAACCGTCTCCTCCCCATTCACCTTCGTGATACCAACAATCAGACCAAGTCTTGTAGAATCCGCTCGACGGGAACTTTTCTTGGGTATCATTATCTGATGTATAGGTTGCAGTGACTCTCCAATTGACGTAACTATGGTCGTCGATTGTCATTACCGAGGAAGTGAATGTTTGGTTGTCCTGAGTAGTAATTTCAGCATTCTCAGGAGCTAAGCAAACACCCTCATTATTGCATATCTGCGTTGTTAATGTAAAGGTTGTATTGTTCTCAAAAGCATCTTGATTTAGAGTCATAGTAATATCCCATGTTTCTAAGTCAGTAGTGGTTTCCGTGTGAGTAATTGACGAAAAAATAGTTTCCTCAACATCTGGGTCGATGTTGACTCCACCTTCAGTTCCAGCACCGCTTACAGTAGTAGAAAACAACAGAATCAAAGCAGATATAATTGCAAATCTAAGTTTCATAACTCCATCTCCCATAATTCATCACCAACCCAGTGAATATTCTTTAGGCCCTTGCCTTTTAATTGTTCCACAAGAGTTGTGCCATCCATTTTTGCCCAACCTATAGCCAGCGGTCTTTTGTGAGTCTGGTCTCTAACCCACACCAAATCCCCTTCTGAAATGTTCTCGTCAGCACCGTGGATTCCGGCTACCATACAATCAGCACCATTCATCAAAAACGGTATTGCTCCATGGTCAACATCGACAAATCGATGTTCTGAGGGATAATCAACAAACCCCCTCAGTGTTAGGAATACGACTCTCTCATCATCAGGACTTTGTAATTCGATAGCCAGTGGTACTCGATCGACTAATACTAATTTCCAAGGTCCATATTCAGCCATTTCTAAAAATGCTCCATCCACGTTCAAATCGATATTCAATACTGTTTCAAGGTCCTTTAACAACGGAGCAATATTTTTTCTGCGGATTGGTCGCCTTTTCTTTATTTGCCAATCCTTCGCCACAGTCATCCCATGCGCACTAAGCGTTTGACCCTTCGGTTTGATGAATGAGCACATCTTGGAATTACCATGGACGTTTGGTGCGCCATCAGGACTTACCCTAAACACGCTGAAGAACTCGGGAATCCCATACCGCAGGAACCAGTATTCTTTTTGAAGCCTGAATCATCGGTTACTCCATTCAATAAAATCGATACCTGTGGCGGTGATGTCCATCACGAAATCGAACTTGTTGTGAAATTAGGACACGGTCTCAGACCTCAAAAAATGGCTCTTGGTTTGGATTTGACAAAGAGAAGTGTTCAGGACAAATTGAAGGCGAATGGATTGCCGTGGGCAGAGGCCAAAGCGTTTTCAGGTGCTGCAATAATTGGAGAATGGGTTAATTTTGATGATAGAGCGAAGTATGAACTTCACATAAACAACAAACCCGTTCAATCTGGTTCTTTGGACGAGATGAGTTGGAGCGTTGATGATTTACTTTCAAAATTAGCAGACTGGGCTGAAATCATAGAAGGAGATGTTCTGTTTACAGGAACTCCTTCAGGCGTTGGGCCATTAATGCCTGGAGATTCTCTTACAGCCTCTCTGTACGTTGATGGAGAATGTGTTTCACAAGAAAAAGCCACTTGTTTCTAATGCATATCATTCAAATATGAACGGCTGGTCGCCAACTCGCTGGAGACATAGATATGGCACAGTGGCATGGTATTTCAAAAAGAAAATCAACAGGTGGTCGACGCGTTCCTGCAAGAAGTAAGCGGGCAACTGAAATTTCCTCAGAGAAGCAATTCGCTCTAATTGGAGACCCTAAGAGGAAAATTTACCGCACAACAGGCGGAAACGTTCTCGTTCGTGTCCTTTCAGACAACAAGTGTAACGTAAACGACAAAAGCGGAAAGACTTCCGTCGCTACAATCAATACTGTGGTAGCAAACGATGCTAACCCTAACTACATTCGAAGAAACATTTTGACAAAGGGAGCTGTTGTAGAAACAGACAAGGGTAACGTGAAGATTACCTCAAGACCAGGTCACGATGGAATACTAAACGGCGTAATTGTCGAATGAATTGAAAAGAAAGCCAGCTGAGGCTATTACATGGACCACAACCCGGACCGAATCGCTGTTTGGCCGGGATATTTCGATGCTAAAGTAAGTCGTAGAGCAGGTCGTAGAGTTCCCAAGGACTCGAGCGTACTTAAACCAGATTTGGAGGGATTATTCATCGCTTCCAGAGCTTTGGGTCTAAGGAAAGTTAAGAGAGAGGAATTTGTATCTCATCCAAAGAGGCCACACGCAAAAGAAGGGCGTCTCTGGGTTTCTAAGAGGGGTGCTTCAGATTCGATTGGAGCTTCTACTAAAGAAGAGATAATGCAACTGATTGGCGGACAATGGCGCCAAATGCAGAAAGATCAGAGAAATAATGAGAAAGAAGCCCAAATCAGAGGTCCAAAGGTTGGCGACAAGAGCGCTCGCTCACAAAGAAAGGGTGCAAATAAGGCGAGAGCGGCACAGGCACGCGCCCAAAGAAATCAGAAGCGAAGAAGAAGATAACATCTTTTCACTACTGTGGATTAATCAGGTGTTGGGTCGAATACCAATCGTAATTTTCCATTTTCACCGATTTCAAGAATCGGTTTGAACCCATCGTGTGGAGTAAGTTGTATTGTCTTGGCAATATTTTCCAAAACCCCACTCGGGAATCTAATATCGAGTCCAGTGTCTGTTTTCAAAATGTTATCAACATTAGTCACTTCAGGCTCTGAGTTCTCAATAATTTCTTCTTCATCCTCCAATTCTGCAAATTCGTCTTCTAATTCTGCAAATTCGTCGTCCTCGGTTTCTTGAGAACTGTCAATTTCTTCTTCCAAATCCGCAAGTTCTTCAGTTTCTTCATAATCCTCAACATCTTCTTCATCCAATTGTCCAATCGATTCAGAATATTCCTTCTCTTCACTACTATCGGATTCTGGCATAATTGCTTCCTGGACGTATTCTTCAAGTGGTTGAGCAGGCGTTATGAAATTTGAACTCGCTTGCAAATAGATGAATCCGTAACCTAGTGCAAGTAGGCCAAGCCCAACTATCGTTAAACTAGCATAAAGGTCAGTTTCTACAGTCGAGTAGAAACAAATTCCGGTAATCATTGAACCATATACTCCAAGCGCTCTTCGCCAGCGGACATTGTAATATTTTTCATTAAATCCAGTAATTGCAAGACCAATCAAAATTAGTGTTAATATCATAAACGCCATCTGGATATCTGAATTGAATGCATAGCCTACACCAGATATTGATGAGATAGTTCCCGCAATTCCCAACCTCTCAATATACTGGAAGAATTGCTCATCACTCTGCCAGCTGAATATATTTGAATCGTAAATCATGTCGTCTTTTCCTGAACCGTAGAGGAGTGCAATACCTTCTATCAATAATAATGAACCAACAATGTAACCACGGCCGTCTTCTGTGAATAAATCCGCTTGGTACAGGAGGTTTCCTAGCGTAAGTCCGTGCAGTAATGGTAGTAGAAGGAGAGAGGTTTTGTCACCAACTCTGAATACTTCTACAGTAGCCCACAGGCTTGCGATTAGCATTCCAATGCCTAGGAAGACATCGAATGATAGCATCAATGGTACTAAACTGAAGAATTTCAATTCATTATGCAAATTCTCAGAATATTCTTCTTTCGATAGGCTACCATAATCTGTAAGATTTTGCATTAGGAAACCGGAGGATGCAAGGATAGTCATGATTGCAATAGATAATCCACTAAATAGCATTGATATCCCAAATATTCTTCCATCTAGATCATCTAAACCTTCTGAGAATCCAATTATCCAAGAAACTATGAGGCCAAGGCTTAACAATTGCATATACTTCATTTCGCCTCTGTACCACGCATTTACTATTCCAAATGCGACAATAATTAACGGAAGCCAAGAAGCATCTGGCAGTGCAGCCAGAGCTGCAAAGAAGAACCAAACTAATGGGGCAATCCAAGCCATTTTAATTTCTATATCTTCATTGTTAATGTCATTGAAACTAACTCCTAATACGAAAATCATGAAGATACTTGTTACCATACCCGTGAACTTCGTAAACCATAGAACTTTACTTTCAAAGTATGATTCTGGGTTACCAGTTATTGTTTCTAATAAATTGTAGGTAATTCCATAATCGGCTGAAAACGTTCCAAAGTCATATGTGAAAATAAACGCTATTGGAACAAAATTTACAATTCCCATTCTGAATTTTAGACTTTGAACCGCGACCAATGCAAACAAACTGAAGAACAGTAATCCACCAGACATGTCAAAACATGCTAGGAATATCAATCCTGCAAACATCAAGTTATCTGTTAGCCTGTTCAAACTGTCTCTATCAAGTCCTCTATTTGTTATCACGTAATTGACGTAAAACGGCGCTGATATCAATATCAAATCGTGAATAATTCCTGCGATTAATGAATGACTACCTGAAGAAAATTCAACAACGTTTTCCATTAACGGTTTAGTAAATATTGCAATAATTATCAGGTGCAAAACACCTACAAATCTAGTTGCAGAGGATAGTTGCTTCATGCTTGTTAACTGATGTAATAGTAAACTAATTGGAAGGATCATCAATAGAGGGAACAAATATTTTTGTCCAAAGAGGTCAACATTTATTGTCGAAATTCCAATGCAAATAGCAAAGATCGAGAATGCAAGAGTGAATCTCGACATCTCACCCCACTTTTGGACATTTTCAGTATCAGCCTCTTTGTCGTCATATTTTAACACCCAAGCGTTCACTTGACTGTCAAACACCCATTTTGAATCGGATTTATCCCTCAAAATCCACAAAAATTCTCCCAAGTCCATTTCAATATGTCTCGTTTTGAAGAACATGAAGTGTGTTATCAAACCAAAAACTATGAATTCAATCTTTGCACCACTCAAAGCATCGATCTCATACGGTATGTTCATTCGATCATTAATCATCATAACAGCCGCAAATGAGAGGGATGTAATCAACGCCAGTGTG
>JAPOHM010000219.1 GCA_029979405.1 Methanobacteriota archaeon | reverse complement strand
ATACAACACGGCGTGTTCAGGAATTACGAAATTATCTGCCTTTAGTAAGGAATTTACCTCATGGTCAATTGCGTGATTCCACATCTCATGGTCTTCTATTCTTCCATGTTCTCTGGTGAAGTGAGATAGCCCGCAATGCCAGATTTCGTGGCCGAGTATTGTCATTCTCTCGCTATCGGATAGTGAATTTAGAAAGTGTGGATTGAAGAAAATCTTTCTTCCATCAGTGCAAGCGGTTGGACATCTGTGGTCAACAACGGGCACAAGTTCTAGATTCATTGCTAGCGTACCAATAAAAGGTCTAGTTCTCAGCATTTTAACGCGATCTTCAGACCAATTTTGAAGTCCTTCTCTCTTAGCAGTAATATCGGATTCTGACGGTTGGTGAAAAGACACCTTATCATCAACAATATCCGACATGGTCAAGCCTCAGCCAAATTCTTTGCTGGCTTTCTTGCGATGATTCTGGAACTCATTTCCTTGTACTTGCTGTGTAGCATTATTTCATCAATGAAGTCGTCCTTGTCTTCAATATCCATCACCATTTCGATATCATGTTGTAACAACTGCATCCAGTCATTCGGGAATTCAAGTAAGATATCCATGTATCCATCAATTAACTCCTCAGGGCTTTCATGCTGTCTAAGATAGTGAACGATTGCAGAGGTCATAGCATACTTTTGGTCTGGTCTTTTTGGAATTGAGGGCTTGATTTCAGACCTTAGCATCTTACCGACATCAGGTATCTTCTCAGACCAATTTAGGAATCCCATGAATTCAACAGCAGGGCCTTCTCCAACCAAACCTTCGATTATAGTTTGTAAGATGTCATTTTCTAATCCATATTCATCAGCCAATTCAACCTCCATTGCTACTCTTTCCCAGCTTCTTGGACTTGGCCAGCCCCTTTCCTTGTTACCCTTCATCGAAAATAGATTATCAGGTAAGAACCTGATGAAACCAGTAACTCTCGGGTCGATATTGTTTATTAGAGCCCATTCTAACCAACTTTCTGTGTTCGATGCTACCTCAATGTGGCAGAATCTATTAGCAAGAGCGGACGACATGGTTCTTGCTACCGCAGAATCTCCGGTTCTGTTTCCAGCCGCAACAATATACCAACCTTCCGGAACTTCGTAAAGCTGACCCAATCTCCTGTCCAAGATGAACTCATAAGCTGCAACCTGTAATGTACTGTCAGCCGCTGTTATCTCATCAAAAAGGATAATTCCTCTTTCAGGGGTACCATCTACTTCTAATCTTGGCCAATCTGAAGAAACAATCCAGTCGATACCCTGCTTGTCATCTCTAGGGACTGGTAGGCCTCGAATGTCAACAGGCTCTCTCTGAGCCAGTCTTACATCGATAAATCCGATTCCATTTTCTTCGCAAATCTCCTTGATGAATGTGGACTTACCAATTCCTGGTGGTCCCCATACCATCATTGGAGGAACTACACCTGATTTCTCAGGGTGATCCCACAATATGTTCAGCTGATGTTGCAATATTTTCTTCGCCTTAGATATACTCGTTGTATTCAAATAACTTCCTCCTAATTTTTTTCCAATTTTTTACGTAAGGCCATTTTGGCCTTTCGAATGTTCCACTTTCCAGCCCATCCTTACCCTCTAGCGATATTCGGTATAGAAGGTCTGATTCATCAAAAGAAAACTCCTTGTCCGCCGCGAGTCTTTTCAGTGCGACTCGTGCTTTGGATGAATTTGTCTGGTCGATAATGCCAATCAAAAGAGCGACCTTCTTCCAGGCTTGACATTTTATTTTCTCGATACCCTTTACCAATTCTTTGATCAATGTCTTGTTAACAATTCTTGACTTATTTATGTGAAAAATCAGGTATTCACAAATGTAAGGGTCACTGTTAATGATTTCATTTGTGTAAAGGGCTGAGGATAATTTCGTCAATCGTTCTTCAGCATCAACATCTCTTGAAGACGTATTTGATGCACTAAGAATCGTAACAATCAGACTTCTAAATGCAATACTCCTTGACGGTTTGAAATATTGACTTGAATTTGACATCTGCTTGAATTGGAATTTATCTTCTAACATTTCTTCAATTTTGGCATCAGAATTGAGCCATATTTCCAAATCTAATCTACCGAATGGCATTATGGTGTGACAAGGATTTTCCCAACTCTCGGAATCACCCGAATACATAGGTCTCCATTTCCCACCCAAGTCTCCTGAGTTAACCGATTCATTCAGAATGTTAGGCATTGTCGAGTTCATGTAAAGT
>JAPOHM010000102.1 GCA_029979405.1 Methanobacteriota archaeon | reverse complement strand
CCTTGTAACTAATTCAGGATCGCCACCACTCACATCTCACACACGAACAGGATTGTCAGCACAGACGAAATACTACTATCGCTTGAAGACAGGAGATGGCACAAACACATCAAGCTACGGCACAGAGCAATTTGGAATCATGACTCCTGGCTCATTATCACTATCAACCTCAAACATAAGCTCAACTGGATTTACAGTCTCTTGGAGTGCATTAAGCCCAAGTTCAAATATTTCAAGATACGAATACAGATTTGGAACAAGCAACCCCCCTACAGGAAGCTTCACTTCTAATGGCACAAGCACCTCGTTCAATATCGCGGCCCTCGCTTCAACAACTGTCTATGTTCAAGTAAGGGCTGTAACTCTTGATTACCCAACAAGTAATGAAAACTACGGTGCAACAGCCCAAACGAATGCTACAACATCAAGCGGAGGGGTTTCGCCGCCTGGAGGTGGAGTAATTAGGCCCGGTAGCGGCTCTGGTTCGAGTGATGACAGCAAGATGAGTGCTCAGGACCCATCCCTCGACTCAGAGCTAGGGGAAGACCCTGATATCAGCCCAACATCATGGGATACCGATACCGCAGGATTGTCGAAAGGAACCGCACAATATGGTAACGGAGTTTTGCAAGATTTGATTGATGCTGGGTTGGAAGAAGCCATAACGCACCTTGACGGCTATATGTTTACAACTTCAGGAGGAACACCAACTTCTTGGGCATGGACTCAAACAATTGTAGATTCAAGCCTGACCTACTCAACAACTCCATATTTCAACTCAAGCGCCCCCACAACGCAAGGTTACGCAAGACGCCTTCATGCGCCGTATGCAACGGGAAGGGGCGGGTATATCCGTCATCCATCGGGCGATTATGTCGAAGTAAAAATGTCTTGCACCGCCAGTAATTCTGGTGGTGACGAGAATGCAACAAGGGATATTCAAATAAAGATTGCATACGACGGCTGAACATGAGAGCCAAAGTCACGATTCCAGAACAGCGCATCGGAGGATTTACGATCAGCCACCTAACATCAGATGCAGAATCATGGCGTTGGCAAAGCTATCTTAGAAGTAAAAACGAGCCGCCAGGTGAAACTTGCACGGTTCTGACACACGACTCTTATCCGATGCCGATGATGCAAGACTCACATGCCGAATACAAAGAGCATCTTTGGCTATGGAAAAAAGCGCAGGGCAAAGTCCTGATTGGGGGCTTAGGGATTGGCATGGTGAATGAAGTTCTGATCTCAGACACTTCAATTACGAAAGTAACAATCCTTGAAAAAAACCAAGAAGTAATTGATATGGTCTGGCCTTACTGCGCCAAAGACGAAAGATTTGAGCTGATTCATGCCGATATTCACACATGGACACCACCAGAAGGCTCTCATTGGAATGTTGCATGGTTTGACACCTACCACGCTGGAGATGAGGGAACCCATTTCGAGTATCGGGATGAAATGCTTGAAAGATACGGTTCTATGGTTGATGAAGTAGGATTTTGGGGATTGACATGGTAAAATCACCCAAATCACTCATTGAAAGTCTTGAATTCAAAATTCCAGCGAAAGTCGAACACGGACTGAGCACAGAATCAGAAGAAAAGGTGGATGAAATCGTTGAGAAAATCTTGGACAGAATAGACCAAGCAAAGGACGAAATCATCCTAAATTGGCGAATTGTTCAACTGCTAATGCTTCTTGGGCTAGTCGGGAGCGTGTTGTGGTGATAGGATCGGTGAACCCTCCAAGACTTTGGAGAACCTACTCACAACAGTTCCCAAACCTGCCAATGGAAATGGTTGCACCTGCTAATGAAAGATACAACTGCATAGCATGGTCTGTTGGAATTTCAGACCGCTGGGTATGGGATGAGATAGATTACGATGGCAACGGCAACTCATCCTATTCTGAATTCGTAAAGTTCTATCAAAAGAGGGGTTACACGCCAACCAGTAGTGAAAAGAACGCAGATGTCGCCCTCTTAGGGCATAGAAACGGTTACAGAGTTCAAGTCAAACACGCGGCAAGAAAAGACTTCGACAGCAACTTTTGGCTATCTAAAATGGGGCAAGGCGGAATAATTAGACATCAAAACTTAGAAGTATTCGAAGGCACACCCTATGGTGAAGTGCTTATGCTATTCAGGAAGATAAATTGAACCAAACCCTCTGCTGGTTATGCGAACACAAGGACGAAAGACCTCTAAACTCAGAATCAGGCCTTTGTTGCAGATGTTGGTTCGAAACCAAAAGAATAGAAATGGAATCGAGATTCCCTCTCAAATTTGCATAGTCTAAAGCTTCTTCAAAACGACTTGAACTCCAATGTCGATTATACTGTAGGAACCATCAAACATTGTCATAAAGGCGTCTATACCCATCTTTGGCCTGTGATGAGGGGCATTATAGAGAGGAACCTGCTCACTTACATTAAAACTCCAAAGATAATCGTCAATCACCATTAGTCCTCCTGGCTTTACGAGCCTCCATGCTAGAATCATATCAGACAGAACGCCAGCAGAAGTATGATCGCCGTCCACATAGGCAAAATCGCATTCGTAGCCATCACACAGTAGTTGAGACAATTGTTCAACACTATCCCCCTTCATTTTCCTTAGAAAACGGCCTGTTTTCATTGAAAGGGCTAATCGTGTATTGGAGTCGAATCTCTCTTCAACACTCTCAAAATCAACATCTGGCAAATCCCCTCCGGCACTCCAACGGTCTATGCAGGTAATAGTGCCTCTTTCATCAAGCTCATTCAAAATCACCCAACAAGCAGACCTACCTTCAAAACTGCCGATTTCCAAAATGTCCTTTTTTGAGGCTAAATGCTGAAAATAAATCGGCCAAGTATTAGGGCAATGAAAGTCCTCAAACCAGGTAGAAGTGTAATCAAATTTTGAACTCATGGAACACCAACAAAACAATCTGAGGATCTATCCATCCATTCGTGTTTAATCAAACAAGAAGGGCAAAGGGGGGTATTGCATTGCTTACATTTCCTTCCAGAAGGTCCGACAGGGGCATTACAACCCTCACAGGGCGTTCTAAATGCAAGTCCTTTTGGAATGGTAATCACTCAACTTAAACCAAGTATCATTGGCGTTTAATGGTTATCCATGAATACAAACCATTGGGAACAATGGTAAAAAACAACTAAGCATTGGTGTTGCATTACAAGAAATTAAATGCAACACAATAAGTTAATTACAACTGATAAGAAATGTAAAAGTTAGCAAAAAAACCCCCATTTGCACACAAAAGGTAGGAATGTAGGAAATAAACCAGATGGTTTGTGATAACAAAATACAGGCGTTCCTAAGCCTTCGTAGTAATCTAAATGATGGGGTTCATAGAATAATTGATACGGGAACAGCACATGCAAAGGATAACTAAAGGTTGAATATGTTGCCAACCATTGTGAGGAATTAGTAATGAACGATAGTGATTTAGTATGTTTATTTCTTATCACTAACATTATAGTGTTGTTATGCACTATATTCATCACATTCAAAATGTTTCAACTCAAACAAAATATAGATGAAGTAGGCTTCATGGTAGCTACTCTGTTGGATCACTTCGAAATAAGCCACCCCCTGCTGGATGAATGGGAAGATTGTGACTGTGAAGACTGCATTTTAGAAAATAGCAAAAATGCATCGAAAGAGGGGGGGTCGGAGCCTACTTTTGACAAAAATCGCAAATTTGAAAATTGGGATGCAGGACCAGTTACCAGGGAGGAAGAATAAATGTTTGAAATCATCAAAACAATCGTCGGATTAACCGTGTTATCATTCACTCTAACATACGGGCTCTATTACTTGGGAGTAGCGATAGTTGGCTTCGGCCATGCTATGACCTCGATCTACGCCTACGCTTATGGAATGAAAGACTGGGAGTGGTAGGCATGGAAGAGAAAATCAAATGCGATTGCGGCAGAGTGATGAATCTAACCGACTGGCATTACGGAAAATGTATCATCTGCTTGAAGACCCTGGATATCCCTACATGGAAAAAATTAGGAGGTATGGTAATTGAATGATATATTGATAGCGTTAATATTGGCCTGTTTTTTGATACTACTCGCAATAGTTGTAGGTTTGGCCGTTTGGGTTTTTATAGGCTGCTTGGAGTATGTAAGAATACGATACCTCCGATTCAAAAGAAAGCAAAAAAGGGGTATTCTATGAAAAAATGCCGCTATTTTTTCATTAAAAAACCATCAGAATCATCTGGTGGCTTGCAACATTGCCCTTTTTGCGGTAAGATACACTACATGGAGGGATGGAAATAAGGGCAGTAATTTACACACGAGTTTCAACCGAATATCAAGACGAAGGCCACAGCATAGTTGAACAAAAAAGGAGGTGCGAAATGCAATGCGAATTGCTTGGACATGAAGTAGTTGGATACTTTCACGACACATCTAGCGGTAGTAATTTCGATAGGAGGGATGAATACAACAAAATGATGAAAGAAGCGGGAGGTGAATGGGATCTCATTATCGTGTATAAGCTAGACAGAATACACAGAAATCTTAGAAACTCACTATTTTTCCTTGAACAATTACAGAGCCTAAACTGCGATATTATTTCTGTCACGGAGCAAATAGATACCTCAACACCTATGGGAAAATTCATGTTTTCATTGATAGGTGCATTAGCTCAAATGGAAAGAGAGCAAACCGCAGAGCGAGTAAAAATGGGCATGGTTGGTGCGAGAAACAAAGGGAGGTGGATCGGCCAACCCCCATACGGATATACCATTGATACGGAATTCACAGAACACGGCACGAGAAAGAAGCCAGGAGTCTTAGTTCCATTCGAAGATGAGATAGAGGCAGTAAGAATCATTCTTGAAAATCACAACATATCTACTCCTAGAATACAAAACAAGCTAATCGAGGGCAAGTGCAAAACACGAAGCGGGTCATTGATTTGGAATAGAAACACAATTCAAAAGGTGGTAGATAGAGCGCCACTCTACTTGTTAGGGGCAACGAAATTGCCCTCAACTCCGATAGATGACTATGAGATTTGGCGAACAGGTAATCAAGAACCTCTCCTGGACTGGTGGCTTTACCCAGATATTGCATCGAAATATCAAATACTGAACGAAGTGGATGGAGGATGGGAAGGGTGCATGGCATTCTTTGGAAAAATCTTCGATGGTGTATCGCCGGATGAGATGAAATTAAACGGGAAATATAGCCTAAGAATAAATGAAGACGAAGGGGAGGAGGAGTAAATGAACGAAAATTTATTCACGGTGCAAACGGATTCTGGAATAACCACACTCAATCCCAAATGTGTTTCAGCATACACTCACATTCCCAAAAAAATGGGTATATTCAAGCAAGAACACATGTATGTTGAGATACACATGAAAAGCGGAACTATTTTTTGTGCAACGATGAACATGGTAGAATGGCAAAAATGGAAGGAAATACAAATAGGTGAATAAAATGAGTAAT
>JAPOHM010000049.1 GCA_029979405.1 Methanobacteriota archaeon | reverse complement strand
AGGATAACAACACTTGGAATCTAATGCGATTTAGCATACAATCCTCCAGTAAAGAGATTTCAATTGATAATTTATCTATGTTACATTGGGCAGTAATAAGAAGAGGATTACCCTCTAATCCTCGAAGATTTTTGATTCACGAACTAAATTGGTTCAGAGGGAGATGGGTATGGAGAACTAAGCAAGGCAATGAGAACCTCCACAAGGATTCAATGGACTTGATCAGAATGGATATCAAGGCAATGCATAACCTACACGAAAAATTGGGACCTGCATGTGATTTAGCACAAATACCTCTTGCATCCAACGAAAAAACCTGCATAACGTGTGGACATAGAGATACTTGTCCTGGAGGAGATGATCTTACAAGAGCTAAACTAGAACAAGCGGCACTTGAAATGTTCAAATCTTCAAAGTTGAGAAACTAAGTCTTGAAGCACTGACATAGGGTCATCTGCCTTGGTGACGCCACTTGCAAGCAAGACACCTTCTGCACCAAGTTGTATCGCAGTTGCCACATCTTGGCCGTTTTTGACACCTGCTCCACAAAGTACTCGCACGCTAGGGTTTACTTCCTTCACGGCTGCAACTGTATCGCTAACAATTGCTGGGTCTGCGGTTGTTACTGAAATATTTCCTCCAATAAGTTCTGGAGGCTCGACTGCGATGAATGTTGGACCTAATTTTGCAAGAGCCCGTGCTTCTTCTACATCAGCTCCGCAGGCGCATATTGGAAATCCATCAGGTAGCATTTCCATCAAATTAGCAACGTGGTCAATTGAAACTTTGTGCTCAGCGTGATTGATTATTGTCCCAACTGCACCTCTTTCGATCGCTACGTCCGGTTCCAACCAGCCTGTGTGGGAGCCTTTTCCTACAGGATCTAAGTGCTGGCTCCAAACTTCCAGCCCCTCTATAGAAGATACTGCTGAAAGGTCAAACGCGCTAACGACAGCAACCATCCGAGCGTCGGTTTTAACCTCAGCCATCATCTTTCCAAGTATTTCTGCTTGAACGCCATATGCAGTAGCATATGTCTTGAAATTTACAACTATCAAAGCCTCAGTCATACCATTTCACACCTAATTTGGCGGATTAGTACTATTGTATAATCCCATTTGTTTGTACGTGGTTAGATTCTACATTTGCGCCATAACCAACTATTACTGAATCAAGTTTACAATTTGCTCCAATTACTGCGCCATTTCCAATCAGACATTTGTTAATTATCGATCCTTCACCGATAATGACATTGTCCAAAACGGTAGATTCGGTCACAACGCCATTGATTGTACAACCTTTCCCAATCATTGAATTCGATGCGGATGCAATATCTCCTGCGTGCCAACTACCGTTTTCAACTGATCCAGTTTTGTATCTCTTCTCCGCAATACAGCATTTGATGGCTTGATGCCAACTTTGTGGTGTACCAGCATCTATGAAATAACCCTGGAATGGAAATCCAGTCAACTCACCTCTCTGTGCCATTTGCGGGAAAATATCTCTTTCCAAGCTGTGTTTACCTTTTGGCATTATATCAAATACACAATCCTCGAGAATATATGACCCTGCGTTGATTAAGTTAGAGAATACTTCCTCAGGCTTGGGCTTTTCCTTGAATCTGGTTATGAAGTTGTTTTCGTCTAATCCGACTATCCCAAATCGGGTAGGGTCTTCAACCTCCCACAATCCAAGAGTACCATTTGCATTCGATGATTTGTGTTGCCTCAACATATTCTCAAAATCAAGAGATGAAACAATATCGCCATTGAAACATGCAAATCTGCCTGATACAACGTCTCTGCAATTACTTAGCGCCCCTCCGGTTCCAAGAGGTTCTGTTTCATGCACTATTCTAACATCAAAATCGACATCTGCATTTCTGAAAAATTCCTCAATCATGCCTACTTTGTATCCACCAGCAACTACGACTTCATCAACTAATTCAGAAGGTACACATTCGATTACTCTCTCTAATAATGTAGAATCTAACATTGGAAGCAGGGGTTTAGGAATATGGTTTGTCCAAGGTCGAAGCCTTGAACCAATTCCTCCAGCCAAAACCACAACCTGCATGTAAAGGGCGAATTCCACTTCTTTATTGAACGCATCGCGTTTAGATTCTAATTCAATCGGATTATTCAAAGGCGTCTTTTCTGTGGGAGGACTGGCGAGAGTTGTGAATATACACGAATATCAAGGAAAAGCGCTATTCAAATCAGCGGGAGTTCCGGTTTTAGAAGGAGTACACTGCACCACTGTTGAAGATGCACTGAATGCATATGACAAACTAGGAACAAAGGTTGTAGCAGTAAAAAGTCAAATCCATGCAGGTGGCAGAGGAAAGGGTACTGTTTACAATCCAGAATCCAGAGATTTAGTAATGGAAGGTGGTGTGAAAATCGCCTTCTCTAAGGAAGAAGTTGAAACATATGCAACAAATATTCTCGGCAATTTACTAGTAACAATACAAACTGGAGATGAAGGCAAAATTGTAAACAACCTGTACATAGAATCTGGTTGTAATATCGCGCATGAATACTACCTTGCACTACTTGTTGACAGAGACAACAAATCCGTTCTAATCATGGCGTCAACAGAAGGTGGCATGGACATCGAGGAAGTTGCTCACAACACTCCTGAAAAGATATTCAAGGTGTCAGTAGACCCCAACGCCGGCCTATTAGGTTTCCAAAAGAGAGACTTAGGCACAGCACTTGGACTATCAGGGGCTGCATTGAAGTCGTTCTTTGTCATGATCGGTAAAATGTATGATTTATTCGTTAAGGAAGACTGTGCAATGGTCGAAATAAACCCTCTTGTTAAGACTGAAGAAGATGAAATTATAGCTTTAGATGCCAAAGTTAGTTTCGATGAAAATGCTGAATTTAGACATAAGAATTGGGATGACCTACGAGACTTATCCGAAGAAGAAGAAGTTGAAATCAGAGCCAAAGAAACCGGATTATCTTATGTCAAGTTAGATGGCAATATTGGCTGTCTCGTAAACGGCGCTGGACTTGCAATGGCCACTATGGACGTTATCAAACTCTATGGCGGAGAGCCTGCAAACTTCCTCGATGTCGGAGGTGGAGCAAATGAAGAACAGGTCAAAACGGCATTTTCTATAATTCTCGAAGACCCTAATGTCAAGGGAATTCTTGTCAACATATTTGGTGGAATCATGCGATGTGATATTATCGCAAGAGGGGTTATCGGTGCTACAGAATCCTTAGGATTAGATGTTCCACTCGTTGTCAGACTTGCAGGAACAAATGTAGATGAAGGCAAGGCAATACTTGCTGCTTCTGACTTGAACATTCATCCTGCTGATGATTTAGCTGATGGCGCAAAAAAGATTGTTGAATTAATCGGAGGTGGCAACTGATGTCAATTTGGATTGAAGAAGATGCTAAGGTTCTCGTACAGGGAATTACAGGAAAACAAGGTATGTTCCACGCAAGTAAAATGGTTGAATATGGGACTAATTTAGTTGGCGGAGTGACGCCTGGAAAGGGTGGACAAGAGGTTCTTGGAGTGCCAGTGTATGATAGCATGAGAGACGCCGTTAGTTCTACCGATGCTGATGCTACTGTAATTTACGTACCTCCTCCATTTGCGGGCGAGGCAATCATGGAAGCAGCAGAGGCTTTCCAGTCTGTTAAGGGCGGAGGAGTTGTGGTGTGTATTACTGAAGGAATCCCTACATTAGATATGGTCAAAGCTGCAGCTTATGTAAAAAATCGAACAAATGTAAGGCTGATTGGCCCTAACTGCCCTGGAATAATTACGCCCGGTGAAACTGGTGGCGCCAAACTTGGCATCATGCCGGGACACATTCACGCTAAAGGGAGAATCGGAATAGTTTCCAAATCTGGAACGTTAACATATGAAGCAGTTGCTCAAACAATGTCAATAGGGGAAGGCCAATCTACATGCATAGGAATTGGTGGAGACCCAGTTAACGGCACAGGATTCATTGAATGTCTGGAAGCCTTTGAAAACGATCCTCAAACTGAAGCAATCGTCATGATCGGTGAAATTGGTGGGAATGCTGAACAAGACGCTGCCGCTTGGGCAAAAGAAAATTGCACTAAACCAATAGTCGGTTTCGTCGCAGGTGCAACAGCACCCCCTGGAAAAAGGATGGGGCACGCAGGTGCAATCATCTCAGGCGGAAAGGGTACCGCAGAAGAGAAATTTGCGGCATTTGAAGCAGCGGGAATTGCATGTGCAAAAGACCCAAGTGAATTAGGTCAAGTATTACTTGAAAGTTTGGAGAAGGCTGGATTGAGATAATCAAACCGGCGGGCCACGTTTAGGACCTTTTGGTGGGCCTCCTTTAGGACCTCCTCCAGGTGGACCCTTTTTTGGAGGACCGCCAGATGTTGGGCCTCCTTTCTTAGGACCAGGTGGGCCTCCTCCTGATGGACCTCCACTCGGAGGACCGCTCCTCTTTGGTGGACCTCCGCCTCGAGATGGGCCTGGTGGGCCTCCTCCTGATGGGCCTCCACTCGGAGGACCGCTCCTCTTTGGTGGACCTCCTCCGGATGGACCTTTACTCGGCGGACCACTTCTCTTTGGCGGACCCCCGCCTCGGGATGGACCTGGTGGGCCTCCGCCTCGGGATGGGCCTGGTGGGCCACCGCCTCGAGATGGGCCTGGTGGGCCACCTCTTGGTGAGGATTGTACTGGTTCATCGTCTTCTTCTTCGAATATTGCTCCACAATGTGGACATTCATTGTCGGATTCTTTTACCAATCCGTCACATTCTTCGCATGCAAACATTTCTTCATCTGCTACTTCCTCGACTGCAGGGGATTGACCAGTCAGGCTTTCTACTGCGCCATCTTTAGATCTTGAAAGTGAAATTGTGACAGTTACATCTAATCCCTTAAGTGCAATTTCAGTTGAGATTGCGTGTTCGAATGCTGAGCTCAAATCTTCTGGAGTATCTAATACTCTTCCGTCATCAACGTAAACGATACTCACAGTTAGTACTCCACCATCTACGCTGATTTGAGGAGTTTCTACAGCGACACCTCTCTTGCGAGCGACCCTTCTAACAGCAACTTCAGACATTCGCTTGAAAAGTGCTTCATTGCCTGAATCATCCTTTCCAGAACCAATTGCATTCGCTAGGAATTCAGCCGCAGAGGACTCATTGCCTGTGCCTTTCAGGTGCGATGGTAAATCGCTTCCAATTGAAGATAAGACATTCGCGGCTGACTCTTGATTCATTTGTAGCCATTGACTACGCCTTTCATTTTTTACAGCCCTCTCAGTTTCAGCAAGGTGGTTTACCATCGCATCGGTTGGTGACCTTGTTGGATTGTTTGAGATTGCCATTCCACCAACATTACCTGGTTCACCAATGCCAGTGTTTGGACCTATCCCACTTGCTAAGGATGGCCCTTTAGCTCCTTGAGGTAAGTCTCCTCTACTTCCACCTATGTTCGGTTGGTTTCCTAACGGAGTCACCATTCCTGGAGGAGGCATGTTGCCGGGATTAACGCCAACCGGAGGTAAACCTCCTTGTTGCATGTTAGGTGGTGGCAGATTATTGCCTTGCATGTTAGGCAGGACTTGACCCATCAAGTCAGGCATCATGCCAGGGGGCATACCTTGATTTGGAATTCCCCCCATATTTTGGTTCATTACCGCTTCACCAGAAACCACACCGAAGTTGCGACCTCCGCCTACTTCTTGACCACCTAATCCGGTAGCCCCAACGTTTGGCAGGCCACCTGCACGGCTCATTTCTTGACGAGCACCGCACTCGGGACAGAATATGCTGTCCTGTGGAATCTCTTCAGTACAAGAGCCGCATTGCATACTATCCCCTCGTTTACCCGTCGTGTCGGCTCAAATAAAGCCTTGTGTAAATTTTGCGTTTATGATTATCATTAAATTTTTAATTTACCTCTGCGACATTTCGCAACGAATAATTCCTGATAAGCGATTATTAGATGAAATATTTATCCAAATCATACTAAGGAATCAAGAATAATAATCCTCTCCGAAGGTTCGGAGGGAGTCATGTGGGAGTTCTGAAAAATCAGAAAATCGATTCTCTTCTGGAAAGAACATCTCGTTCGTTTTATCCAACTCTTAGATATCTTCCAAAAAAAATTCGCGAACAAATTGGTTTGCTGTACCTTCTTGCGAGGGTCGCTGATACTATTGCTGATTCAAAATTAGGAGAAACTGAAACCCTTCTAGACTTGTTAAAAAAATACAAAGAACATACTCAAGGAACACATACGGATTTACCTGACTTCTCTACCATCGCAGCAATTCAGTCAAACGATGGTGAAAAAGACTTGTTGAGTAATGTATCCAGCGTAACGGAAGCCCTGAATGACCATAATGATGCAGACCGGGAACTTATTCTTGAATGCCTAAATATTATCATTGAAGGTCAGATTCTTGATTTGGAAAGATTTGGTCCTGCAAAAGAAGGAGGAGAAATTTCCTCACTTAATGACGATGATGAACTCGATGATTACACATACAGAGTAGCAGGTTGTGTGGGGACATTTTGGTCTAAAATATCACTGCAACACCTCATGTCAATACCTGCTGACAAAGAAGATTTATTTCTACAAAGAGGGATAAGATTTGGTAAGGCATTACAAATGATTAACATTCTACGAGACATTCCTGAAGATTTGAGATTTGGAAGATGCTACATGCCTGCCGATAGGTTAAACGAAATCGAAATGAATTCAGAGAGCCTCTTAGATCCTAATAATTTTGATAAATTTGAATCGCTTTACAACTCATACCTTGACTTGACAAACAATCACCTAGATGAAGCAGTAAATTACATTCTCATGCTTCCAAAAACACAATTTAGATTGAAAGCTTCGTGTATGCTCCCCGTTTTAATTGGTCAACGTACTGTATCACTTCTTAGAAATGGTAATGTTTTAGATCCGGAAAACAGAATCAAAGTCGATAGAATGCAAATCAAATCTTATGCAAAGAAAATTCTGTTCTCAATGATGGTCCCAGGTGGTGTCAAAAGACTACTAATCAAAAACAGAGATTCAGGAGCAAAATGACGCAATGTCTTGAGTATAAATTTCATTCAATTAACCCTCACACTGATAAGTGAGTATAGTTCCAATCGTGATGAGCGACATGCTGGAGCGCCGTAAACCGTTGGACTTGCTTTTTCCACTAAAAGGAGGAGCTACCAGTGATTTTGGTGTCAAAAAAGAAGGCGCTGCGTCCAAATTAAGAGCAGCGGTGAACCTGACTGCTGACGCTGTAAAAGCAGTAAGCATAACAGCAATGGAAGCATTGAGAGAGGGAGCTGCCTTTGTGGGTATCATTGGTGAACAAGATGAGTTAATCGACCCTTTCAATCACCTAGATGCTCCAATATGGGCAAGAGACCCTCCTGTTGAACTTCTGAAACTGGCTTACTCATACTGTGAAGAGTTGACGATTAGAGAGGCTGGAAATTTCTATCACTCTTTCAAGTATTTACCTGAGGAACAACGTCTCGCTATGTGCGCTGTCTACGCATTCTGTCGTAGAGCTGACGATATTGCTGATGGCGATTGGCAAGACAGATTCCCTGGTTCAATGGGGGAGCTTGACCCTGAAGCTGTTGCATACAGGGAACAGTTAGAAAAATTGCAAAACAAAGATACAATCTTGCAAGAGGACTTGTATCTTGAAAAGATTACTCAATTATTCTTTTTCCGAAAGAAATTGTCGACTTGTTATTCAACAACAAGTAGTACAGACCCGGTATTTTTGGCGCTAAAGGATACAGTTAACAGATACAACATACCAAGAAGCGTTTTTGATGATTTAATTACTGGAATGGAAGATGACCTATACAATAACAGATACAGGACTTTTGATGAACTCTATGTTTACTGTTACAGGGTTGCTTCAGTTGTTGGATTGATGTGTATTGAGATTTATGGATATGATGACCCATTGGCTCGTAAATATGCTGAGTCATGGGGTATTTTCATGCAATTAACCAATGTTCTAAGAGACGTTGGCGAAGATATTCAAAGAAATCGAGTATATCTTCCATTAAACGAACTTGAATCAAACGGAATTAACGAACCTGAACTTAATGGTGATGTTGTCCTGAACAAATCTTGGGAGCCATATGTTCACCATTATGCAAAGAGAGCAAGGACATACCTCGAAGAAGCAAAACAACTGCTCCCGTTATTACCGAGAAGAACTCGATATTCTCCTGCAGCAATGATCGCTTTTTATGACAAAATTCTGAAGCAGATCGAAAGACAACAAGGAGATGTTTTCACTCGCAGAGTAAAACTCAACAAATTCCAGAAATTATCCCTCGCCGCTGCTGTTTATCTAAGACACAGGTTTATACCCGGTTGGTTAAACCCAATATGGACAGGATTGTCCAAAGTTGGATTGCTACCTGATGTATGAACGGTGTGGTAGGCTTGAAAAACACAGAAACTAAATTATTAATTGGATTTGGTTTACTCGGTGTTTTATTACCGTTTTTGGAACCCTTGACACTATTACTTCTTGGAGATGATTTGGGAGGAGCATTTTGGCCTATGGCTATTAGGACGCTTGAATTTTCCATGCTACTTAGAGAAAACAGGTCAATTTTGTTCGCTATAATTCTACTATCTACAGTTACAGGACTATATACCGGCCGTTCTGAAAATAAATTTACGACTGTATTATCTTCTTTTATCCTGGGCTTAACCATAGGTTTGTTTGCGGTTTTTGTCTTGTTAGACATGGCATACATTAGAGGTGCTTTCCTTCTCCTTCCAACTGTTTACGGATTCATTATTCTGATTTGCTCAATCAAAATATTTGGCCGTCCAAGAAATATATTTACTGGAACACGATCAAAAGTTTCTGGATTGTTAAACTACTCTCTAGTATTGTTTGCAATTTTTCTCATAACCCCTGGATTGGAAGCTATTTCAGGACTCGCCCCTCAACCACCAGAACTGGTTCTAACCGAGGAAAAATTCT
>JAPOHM010000112.1 GCA_029979405.1 Methanobacteriota archaeon | reverse complement strand
TGTTCATTGACGGCGCCAACCTCTATGCCACCAGCAAAGCGATAGGTATCGACATCGACTATCGTCGTTTGTTGGCGAGCTTTCAGAATCAGGCCTTCCTGGAGATTCATCTGAGGTAGAATTGATACCGGTTGATGGTACTTTAAGATGGGATAGAATTCGAGGTGGAATGTGGTATTCTGCATCTTGGTATGAAGATACAACATTTAGAATCCGGGGCGCATTGGATTTGAATCGTGAAGTTGAGATCAGGCATCCAGAATCCCACGTACAAGCAATCTGCTACGAGGACATGAGATTAGGCCCTGATAGACACTTTCTGTTCACGCCAAATAATAATGCAGACTTTGTTTTAGTTACACCAAAACATGGGCTATCGATTCCCCTGGGCCCGGTCATAGTCGAGCAATCAGGAAATGAATATCCAATATCAATAGGAGAAGTATTGCGATTAACCACCGACAGCGTGATTTCATCATCACATGACTTGAGCGGTTTGGAATTATATGGAAATGGGGGGGCTACCTTAGTCCCACCTGTCAAAACCAACCCTGTTTCTGGAATGGGACAGAACTGGGCCATACCTATTCCTTCAGGAAATACAACAGTAGAGGTAATGTCAAAATCAGATATGTTAGTACAATACTCAATTGATGGCACTCTTAAATCCCAAGTTGTAATACAACCAGAGGGTATTCAATACGCAAACTCATGGGTCAAAGAATTTCAAACGACATCTGATACTCTTTTAGAAATCATAACAGATGTCGATGCTCAAGTAATGATTATCCATGAAGGGATTGGCCAGACAATGATTATGGGTCAAGAAAATAGTTTCATATCGAAAAATTTCATTGCACCGAAATCTGATGGGAATATCACATTTTTCAATCCAAATGAAAACTCTGCTACAGTAACATGGCGCAATGGTGGTTACTCAATACCCGGGAATCAAACCATTACAATTGAATGGCCACCGGTCGGAATAGAAAATTCGACAATCCTGAAAAGTGATGAGGATATAATGGTAAAGTGGAGCATCGAAAATAACGGAGCATTTGTCTTACCAGCAATCGATACTGGACAATTAACTGGGATGAAATATATTGAAGATTCTGGAGATTCAATAACGAATGAAACATCTGCTCATGGGGACTACATGACAAAACATATTCTAAACGGAGATAACGGAATAGTTATTCTCGAAGATGATGGAGACACTCGATGTATTTCCATTGACAAAACTGCATCTGGATGGATTTCAACTATCCTCCCATGGGACACAATGAACGGGATTCCAGAAGGCCAAATAGTCAAAGCATGGCAATCCGGAAAACATCCGGCAAGTATCGAAATCACGCTAATTGGTAGCTTTGATAATTCTAATTACGCAGTTTTGTCTACGGCTTGGGCATTCCACATCTCAAGGTTAACCTATGAATTTGACACCTCCATTACCGGATTAGAAGTTGCCTGGAGTTCTGGAGCGATTGTTACCAATCATCCGGAGATGCAACCTACAATACTTGAAGGACCCACTGATAGACAGGGCCCAGGGCCTCGATTTAGTGTCACAGTACCATCACTTCATCCAACATCGACATCAGTTGAAGGTAGTGGCTACATGAATTTGAACATGGAATTAACAATGCGCCAAAGTTTAGCATCTTGTACAGCACACGATGTGCGAAGAGGTTGGATCGGCCCATATGGAGATGCTATCGCCTCTTGGTCTAGCGAAGGCCTTGAGACTTCTAATGACTGGATTGTCAATCCGGGCAAATTCGACCAATTGAAAGACTACACGGGATGGGTTCCAGTACCAAGTCACGGACCGAGCGAATCAATTTGGCACACAGCAGGTGAACCAATTCAATTCAACCTACAAATCAGTAGTATTGATGTGGAAATTGCGGAGGTGGGATCATGAGAGGAAAGTTAGTTAGAGACAATTCTGGTGCGAGTACAGAACTTGGATACATCTTCACATTCATGTTAGGTGTAATTTTCCTTTCGATGTTCAGCGTATGGGCCTTTGGCTTAGAAACTTCAACCAGAGAAAAATGGAACAGTACTGCTGTTGATGTGAATATGGCAGACATTGCGGGCGCAGTTGAAAGGGCGGACGCTGCAAGTAGAGAGGATGTAAATTCAAGATATGCGGAGATTGTTGAGTGGAGGCTGACAGAAGCTGATGAATCCCTTTTCACACTCGTTTTAGATGATGAAGGGCTACATCTCGACCACACTGAGAATTCTTTGGACAGAGACGTATCGATATCAGGGACTGGTGCGGGCACTTATGATGGTGAAATCACATTATCCGGAACAACCTATATTTGGGTTGTATACGATGATGGTGTAACCTACATTACTAAAGATAGGCCTGACTTTTAATCAACGACCCATCACTGCATTATGAACCATCATTTGCACTTCACGCATTCGAGTTTGTGCTCCCAGTTCTCTAAATACTGACAAAGCCCTTTGGAGGTATTCCATACGTCGTTGCCTGTCTGGTGCCACTCCACCCAGCCTCGCTAATAGTTCTCCAATTTGCATACGTAAGTCGTTCGCTTCTGAAATAATCAGAGCCTCTCTGTACCGTTCAAGAGCATCTTCGATTCTACCACTGTCTTGAAGAACTTCACCCAGGAGTATTGACACCTCAACTAATGCGAGTGGGTCTCCTGCTTCACCCATTGTTTCTAAAGCTCCAGTATAGTGATGCAATGCTAGATCAGCGTCTCCTGTTTTGGCATAAAATCTACCCAAAACAGCACGTGCTCTGGCATGTAGAATCAAATCCTCAGTGTCAACAGTACGCTCGTATGATGAAAGTGCATGATCTCTAGCCCTGTCTTCTTTCCCTAGGTCTAATAGGGACCTTGCTAGAACAATTTGTGCTGGTATTAAGTCTTCAGAGTCATTTGAAGACAGAATTTTTTCGACTTCAGAGTATGCTTCAAGTGCTTTTTCTTTGTCCCCTCTTCTTCTGAGGATATATCCCATGTTGTTGTAAGATCTCGCCGCGCCAAGTGCATTATTTTGCGCAATAAATAATTCCAAAGCTTTCGTATGCATTTCTAAACTTGAATCTGGCTCTCCTCTCTTCAGCGCAATGTCTGCGAGATTGGAGAGAATATCGGCAATGATTTCATCCAAGCCTGCTTTTTCAGCAAGTGGTTTAGCCTTATTGAATGCTTCTTCAGCTTCATCGAACCTACCCAATAATGAAAGAACTTCACCCCGAAGCCTGTCGATTTTACATGCACTTTCAGGAGCGATAGAATCTAATTCGATTGCTACCAACAGATGTAATAATTCTATGTGACCTTCCTTAATCAGATCACGTCCACGTTCAATCACGATTTCAACAGCATTTTCATGTCTTGAAGATGATATTAGATGGTATATCTTCTCCATTGCTACTGAACTGCTGTCAGTCTGATTTTCGTACCATGATACTGCTTTGTTGTGTAATTCTTCTTTTGATTGGCGATCTAGACTTTGGAGTAAGAATTCCCTAATTAAGTCGTGAACATCGTAGGTATCAGAGTCGGCTTGCCTTGCAAGACCTGATTCTACTAACTGGTCTAATTCATCAACGCTCAATCCTTGTACCGTAATTGCTTCAAGAGGAATTGGCTCTCTGTACACAGATAATGCACCTAAAAGCCTCTTCTGCTCACCAGATAATTTTGAAAATATTTCGATATTGACGTAATTCTCAAGGGTTTCATGGAAGGCTCCGGCGGATGCTCCTCTGTTGATTAATTCAATAATTAATGGGTGACCTCTACTCAGGGAATGTATGTAAAGTAATTTTTCTTCCTCTATATTATCAAATGCAGTCAGAAGTGACCTTGTAGAATCCTGGTCCAACCCTTCCAATGGCAGAACGAGCGAAACAATTTTGCCTTCAGCATCTTTTAGCGGAACAACTTCTTTGAAAGACCTGGAAAATAATACCAGACCTATTTCACCTTCATATTCAACTAGTCCTCTTGATATTGCTTGAATGGTTTGGTGTAATGAGATGTCGCTTACTTTGTGATAATCATCTATTACAATAAGGGAAGGAGAATTTGACAATGCATCTAAGATTAATCTCGCAGCATCTGTCGGTTGAGGAACAGGAGTTGCTGAAATGTAATCTGCCAACATAGAATCGCCGAGGCTCGACAACCAATCCGCAATAGTTTCAAAGAATGCCCTACTACCATCCCAATCCTGACAACGATGGTATAGAAGGTTCCTCTGATGTGTAAATGATTCAATCAGTTTCGCAGCCATAGTGGTCTTACCGATTCCAGCAATACCCGGGACCATAAGAGTAGTAGGCCTTGCTTCGAGTAAATTTACCATGTTCTCTAATTCCTTTGAACGCCCGTAAAAGTGTCTTATTCTTGGTAAATCACTAAGACTTGATACCAACTGCTTTTCAACATGCTTAGTCAAGTCACGCTCAACTAAATCAGCAGAAAGTGACCTGACATCAAGAATCGAATTATCATCAAGGTACCGAATTACGTCTACTGGACGCATTGAAAATGGCAATTGGTCCTGTATTTCACCCAATGTTGAATTAATTGTTTGTCCACCAGGCAGGATTGCTCTTAATTTGAAATCACGCAATCTCTTCCATGTTTCATCAGCTAGAGAAATTCCTGATTCTGTAAGAAAATATGCCTTTCGCTTTCGACTAACACCCTGAACGTGAGCTTGTCTTTCAACTAACAATCCTTGGTCTTTAAGTCCTGCAATAGCACGAGGAACATTAGACCTTGCTATTGCTACTGCGTTTGCAATTCCCATTTGCGAAAGAGAAAAAGGTACTTCAACAGAATTCATGAAGTCTGAAAAATCAGACAGGTGAAGTAGAATCCTCTCCTGTACACCTGGTTTGGGTCCTGATACCATCATCACATCTCCAAATATATTCGCTCACTTATTGTTGTGGGGGGCGATAATTTGGATCGGCGACCCATTGGTTAGTATTCGCATCCCATATCCAGCCTGGATGTTGAGGTTGTGATACCGGAACAGGAGCTGGAGCAGGAGCAGGGGTTGCTTGTGCAGTTGCAGCGACCTTAGCCTTAGCCCATGCGTATGGGTCTTTTTCCTGTTCTTGAAGTTCTGATAGTTCCATTTCATCATCAATTTCTTCAAATTCAACGAAGAAATATGCACCAATACCTGCGAGCACTATGACTGCAATGATAACGAGCACTGTAATCAACCAAGTAGACATACCTTCGGATTCTGGATCACC
>JAPOHM010000146.1 GCA_029979405.1 Methanobacteriota archaeon | reverse complement strand
TGTAATGGGGATGGGTATATTTCAGATTCTGAATCCTTCGATAACCTAGCTGAGTATGATGCTCGTGTGTATGGTAAGCGCTCGGCTATCGACACAATTCCAAATGGAACAGGGTTGGTTTCGTACGGTCAGGACACCATCACCGCATACATGCAAGAAAGAGGTATGTCCGAGCAGGCGGCGGCAGATCAATTGTGGATTCTATTTTCGACCAAGGACATCGAATCTAGTGATAGGGCTGGTCTGATTAACGCAATAGATCCTGATAATTTTAATTTCAGTCTCGCAGGTGTTTCTGATCCAACAAATTCAGATTCAGATAGCGATGGTTTACCTGATGGTTGGGAATTTTGCTACTCAATATACGGGGAATGGTTACCAGTCAATGACTATCGTTGGTCATTGAATCCACTCAATCCGTTGGATATTGATTACGATCCAGATGCTGATGGTTGGTATGACAGGACAATTTTTGACATCCCTGCAGAACAAGGAGTTTGGGAAAATAGAGAATTTACTCCTGCTCGCGCCAATCAACAAATTATTGCTTCTAACTCTGAATTATACTTCACGAACCTAATGGAATACAATAACGGAACTCATCCGTTGGAATTGGATAGCGATGACGATTCAATGGTAATGGAGCCAGTATTTAGTGGAGGCGTTGTGGTTGATTATGTACAGAATCTAAATCTTTCAGATGGTCGCGAGGTATTCAAATATGGAACAAATCCCCTCGACAATGATACCGATGGAGATATGATGCCTGACTTTTACGAATATTATCGAGGTTGGAATGAAACTAACGATAACTGGTCGTCTTATCTTGAAATCTCAGTAGTCTGGCATCAAGTGACTCCGAATGTTCTGAAACCTGTGAAGGTAAATTGGGGCACCATTGCTAGACCTGATTTAGAGTATACATGGTTCACTCACGATGCAACTGACCCTAACGATGCCGGACAAGACGCAGATAACGATGGAGGTTGGGATTGTACTGGAGGGAATTGTGTCTACGTGCCGTACAATAATTTCCAAGAATACTACGGAGTAGTAAATGCAACACTCTCATCTCCAACTTTGGTAAGGCAGGCCAATCTATACGATTGTTCAGGAAATATTGTTCAGGAGTGGTGGCAACTAAGGGAATCTCTGCTAGGAACTTGTGGAGGAGCTGCTGCCTTACAGAGCAATTACATGAGATTGTACAAAATAAATAATGACGATTTACTCTATGCATACATTGTCAATGATAATGATGTGGATTATCAATACCTAGACGAATCTGATGACGAAGTACACGTTAATGGTGCATGGACCGATAACTACCAACGCTTTGCTGGAGATAGATATCACTATCCAAACACTGGATTGGGAGAATTTGTATGGGGTTGGTGGATAATTGATATTGATGGAGATCAAATTGCCGATGGAACCGACCCAACCAATTGGGACACTGATGGCGATTGGGCCAACGATTTCTTCGAAATTGAAGACGATATGTTAGATGGAGTTCGGGGAAATTCGGGTTCGCCAATTCGATATGATGACCGAACAACAAATTGAGGGCAACCTATTCGGTTGTTTCATCAGTAAGGTTTGCGAGGATTGACTGTGGACGAGAATGCCAAGATACCAGGGGTTGATGCCCCAATCGAGGAAAGATTGCTATTTCTCCAAGAAAACATGGTAAATTTCGTCAAACAGTATAACCTACCTGTGATTGAAGTGTCCTTAGTTGTCTCGAAATACATTCGAGCGCTATTAGAATCACTTGAGCGGGCGGCATCTGCAAGTGGGGAACAAATCCCTGAAAATATTTCTAAAGCGTGGGAGATAGATACTGATTTGACTGTGCCTACAATAGATTCTTTTCCGTTGGATAAACTTCTTGGGACACTAGATGAAGATAGAATGGATATCTTGGATACTATGATGAGAGTGATCATCAACGGTGCAGAGATTCCATTTTCTTCTGCTCTGACATTACTTCGAGATTGGGAAATGAGGTTGAGAATTCAAATGGCGGAAGCTACAAGCCCAGGTCATCTGTTTAGCCCGATGGAGTTGCCGGAAGGATTCTAGTTTTCCACAATACAATAAGGGCAAGATTTGGTAACAACATATTGTTCGCTTTGCATTTCCTCTTCGGTTAGTGGTTCTCTGCAAGCCCAGCACATCTGAGTTGTGGTCTCCTCTAATGCTGGATCTACAGCGACCCTTCTATCAAATACGAAACAATCTCCATTCCAATGGTCTCCGCCGACCTCTTCGAAGTAACCGAGTATACCCCCCTCCAATTGTCTGACGTCCGACCATCCCTGTTGCATCATAACTGCACTAGCTTTTTCACAACGGATTCCGCCTGTGCAGAACATTACCACAGTCTGATTTTTGTCAATTTCAGACTCTGAAACAGCATCGGGAAATGCCCGGAAAGTGGATAAATTGAGGTCAATTGCACCTTCGAATGTCCCTAATCGGACCTCGTAATCATTTCTAGTGTCTAGAACAACAATTTCTCTACCTTGGTCTAACAGTGTTTTGAATTCATGAGGTGTGATCGATTCACCAGTTGATTCTGCAGGGCGAATAGAATCTAGACCAAGAGAAATAATTTCGTTCTTCAATCTAACATTCATCCTTCTAAATGACATCCTATCACTATAGGATATCTTAATTGGAATTCCCTTGAACCTGTTATCCGATTCTAGGTATTTCAAAAAATGGTCAATCGCGGATTGTTTTCCAGAAAGGAAGAAATTGATTCCTTCATGGCTTAACAAAATTGTACCTAGTAAACCTAGTTCATCACAAGTTGATTTGAAGGGGGCACGAAGCTTGTCTCGATCTGGAAGGTCAACGAAGCGATATCCTGCAATATTGACGATTTCACCTGTCATTCAATCACCTAACTCGATTCAGCCCGTGCGACTATTCCGCTTGAAACCCACCACGCATCGCCGATAGACCAAATATACAGCACAGGCCATAATACAACGGTAAGGATGAGTGGAAATTGAACTGCAAACCAACTAGCGGCTTTTCGATGTTGTCTATTGAAATGTTGGCCAATGAATAAGAAAGGTATCAATGCCAAAGCGATGGCGATTAATGGCCTCAATGCACCCCATGGACCTATGCCACCACTAATTTCGTACCAGATCACTTTGACGACGCCTAATGGACCTGCGCCATCCACCTCATCGTCGACAACCTCAACGACGTAATCCGCACACATTACCCCATGGTCAGGCCTTTGGCGAATGAATATGACGATTCTTTGACCACGCAAGACACAACTATGGATAGCCCTTCGGTGGCACGTGAATCCCAGAGTTCTGCTTACCTCATTCCCAGAATTTGGAGGACACGATGAGAATATCTCAAAGAAAATAATGTTGACTCTCGAATCTACTGGAATTAATGGAATAAAATTAGAAACTGAATTATTGACATGTGATAAAGACGGTTCACGAAGAGTTTCCAACCTAATTGAGCATGGAGAGAAATATGACGCAATCATCCAACTAGGATTGGCTGAATCTAGAAAGGAAATTTCATTGGAAAGGTGGGCTCATAATTACTCTAAATTTAGGATTCCAGATAACTCAGGAAGAATGGTCGAAGAAATCATCCTCGAGCCTGGGCCTGAAAAGTACCAAACAACGGTTTCAAAGCATATTTTGGATGAGGAATTTGAAAATGATGAAGATGTAGTTTGGAGCAATTCTGCTGGTCAATTTGTCTGTAACGAAACAATCTACAGAACATTAAATTCGATAGAATTAATGGGCGAAAAAATACCAGCAATTTTTGTCCATTTGCCTCCAGAATCTGAGATTTCATGTACAAGGCAAATGGAAGTAATTTCTCGAATTATCAAAACACTGGCAACTAAACCTAGGTTAGAAGTCGTAGGTGCTCTCTTGTTTGATTCTGAAAGGCGTATTTTAGCTTGTAGGAGACCGCCGCAAGATGTTTGGGCTGGTTGGTGGGAATTTCCGGGAGGTAAGATCGATGAAGGTGAAACTGAGAAGGAAGCATTACGCAGGGAAATCATCGAAGAATTAGGAATCATTGTTAACCCAAAGAGTAGAGTTGCATCCCTTCAATATGAGTACGAGGATCGATTCGTCTCATTGTCTATCTGGGATTGTGGAGTTGTTGATCAGGATTCCATTGTTGCAAAAGAACATGATTTGATTTCTTGGTTAGAACAATCTTCACTCAATAGTGTAAAGTGGCTTCCAGCCGATGAACCTTTGA
>JAPOHM010000151.1 GCA_029979405.1 Methanobacteriota archaeon | reverse complement strand
CCCGGAATTTTAGCAAAATTACAATGGCCAATCTGGTTTAATTCTTGGAGGAGAGCAAAACGAGGGACAGCAGTATCGGATAAACACATCGAAGCGATTATGAGTTTTGTAGAACCAAATCCAATAACGGCTGAAATTGAGGTAATTCAGGCAGGAGTAGACCTTGGAAAATTCAAACCTTCTTCCAAAGACGGCCCACTAAAATTAGCATATATCGGAAGAGTAGATGTCAATAGAGGCGTAATGTCTCTTGCGATGATAATGAACGGACTCAAGGAGGTTGGAGTTGAAGCGACCTTACACATTCACGGCACGGGCGACGCCATTCCAAAGTTGAGAAATATTGGTTTAGAAGGTGTTGAAATTACAGATTCTCTTTCTCAAGAAGAAGTTGCTAAAAGAATGTCAAATTACGATATTGGATTTTTACCAATGCCGGAAATGATGGTATGGAGTATGGCTAGTCCACTGAAGCGCTCAGAATATCTAGCATCGGGCATGGCTTTGTGTGGCATAGACCACGACGGCCATAGGCAAGAAGGAACGGAAGAATTTTCACAATACTTCAGAGAAGAAGATTTCATTTCACACTCTGTTGATTGGTTACGCAAATTAACAAGAGAGGAACTATCAGTAATGCAAAAAAAGGCGCGAGAGTTTGCTGAAAGCAATCTTTCTTGGGATCATTCTGTCGCTGTGTTAGATTCAATGATTCGAGAATAAATCTCGCCCCACTGTTGACTAATCAAGTCAATTGAATGCATGGAAACAGAATCTTTCAGTCCATCGGTAATTGGATTTTGAATGGCATCAAGCCATTCTTTCTTGTCGCCAAGTTTAGCCGTCTTGACGCACAGGGGGAGGTCAGGCACATTCTCAGATGCGACAACAGGGCAACCCACCGATAGCGCCTCAAGAATAACCATTGGCTGTGCCTCATATTTTGAAGGCACAATAAGCACCTTTGCAGTGTTTAGCAATCTCCATTTTTCATCTTCACTTACCCAGCCAAGAGCTGTGACCCCCTCGGGTGCAGATTCAACTCCAGTAACCCTTAGGTCTTCAAGGCCTAAGGAATATGCGAAATCGTGTCCCTTAACCGGGTCATTCCTTCCCATCAATAAGACAAAATCCTCTCGTTCTAAATCCTCGTGCATTATCGGTTTAACGGGGTTGAGAACTGATATCGAATCTCCTACGAGATGTCTCAATTTTTCACACCAACCGTCTGATAAACATACAACCTGATAGTCTTTCAAATCAGATTTAGCATCAATATCAAATTTACCTGAATGGATATGGAAAATAACCGGCGCATTAGCTACCTTTGCAATCGATAGTTTTCGCTTGTAAGACCAATCTGATGCACAGTGAATGTGGACAATATCGAAATTTCCATTTTTTATTTCTTTTTTTGCGATACGCCACCGTTTCAATTTTCGCATTACTCCCTTGGTTGAAAATGTGTTACACGTAGACGCTCTCCAGCCATCTGGTGGGTGTTCGGCCAGTAGATGAATTACCGAAGCCATACCTCCGCCAGCCATGGTTGGGCCGACATGAACGACTCTACGCATGTGGAATGCTTCTATGTCATTAGCAATAGCATTGATGATGCGTAAATTATGGGTTTTGTTCAAATCGTAATATGATTACCCTGCCGTTATGGCCGGAGAAATCCTACTGTATGGGCAAATTGTCGCAGCAGGGTTAGGGCTAATCCCATTTGCATGGCATCGCCTATCTTGCAAAGGCTGGATGAAATATGACCTTAATATTCCAAAAGAAGATTCAAACTTGCCTATTACAATATTACTTCCAGTCTGGAATGAGGGCTTGATTATCGAAAAAAAATTAGCAGATTTAGCCAAACAGGAGGTTAAAGCGAACTTGCTACTTATCGATTCAGCTTCCTCCGACGATACTGTTGAAAAGGCAGAGAAATGGCTGAAAGATTTTCCTGATGCATTTCAAAACAATGAGATAATCGTAATGGAGCAAAGACTCGGTAAAACGGCCGCCGTTAAACAAGCAGTCGACCACATGAAGGATTTCGAAGGAATCGTAGTAATGACCGATGCTGATGCTACAATCGCCGAAGATTCATTCTCTAGAATAAGAAATTGGTTCAGTGATAAAACAATAGGAGCAGTAGGAGGCACCCCACAACGCAAAGGCAGAAATGCTTCAGAGAAACAACATCGTGATATGTTTTCTTCAATCCGTATCGCAGAATCTCATTACGACAGTACGCCATTTCTTGAGGGCTCCCTTCTTGCATGGAGGTCACATCTTCTTGATCCTACAGACCTTTATTCCAAGTCTAATGCCGACGATGCCCAAATTGCAACCGCTATCAGACTGAAAGGATTCAGAACAATCCAGGATAGTGAGTTATTTTTCCAAGATTACATGCCAGTTTCCGCAAAAGACCAGAGAAGGCAGAAGGTTAGGAGAGGACAAGGACTTATCCGACTTTTAGCAAGGAAACGTAAGTATTGGTTTTCAAAGGCTCACGGAAGATTCTCCAGAGTTTTGGCAATGAACTCTTGGATGATGCTATTTTCTCCTCTATTGTTGTTCATTGCGATGTTCGTTGGGTTGATACAAGGTTTGGCATATGGGGTTGTCAACGATTTGGATTTGATAATTACAATAATCGAAATTTATTGCATTACTGCTTGGTTTACAACCAGAATGAATATTCCGATTCCATTTATGAAAACGGCGGGAGCGATTTTTTACGGCCTTGATAATTTGTTATCAGGAATTATCCTTGCTGCTACTGACAATAGTTTACACATGTGGGAACAGCATGAAGAAATTCGAGAAGAAATAGCTCGAAATTGAAAATAAAAAAAGGCCCCTCCGGGAGCCGAAGTTCCCGGAGAGGCGAAGTCGAGATTATCTCGTAAACGTGTATCGAAGAGTCGTTAAACGACTTCACTGAGAGCCGTCAGCGTATGCTGTGACTTCTGCGATGACCTTGTCATCTTCGTTACCGACACCGATCTTTGTTAGGATAACTTCGATGTTACATCCGCCGTTTGTTCCGTCACAAAGGTCTTGTCCGTTTTCCTTAATGGTGATTTCTTCTGCAACATCCCATGTTGTGTCACCGTCTGTCATGAATAGACAGTCAGCGTCACCTTCATCAGCGTCGCAGATGATAGAAGTTCCACCATCTACAATTATGGAAACTCTTAGTGTAGCCCAGTTTAGGGAGTCACCTTGAGTTAGAGCGATGTGTACTAGACTGTCGTCAAAAGTTTCGCCCATGGTTCCACTTGCATCTCTGTCACTAAAAGTATAGAAATCAAGACCTCCCGAGGATTCTTCACAGGTTTCAATATCACTGGATTCAGATTCGTCTACGTGATACATGTCAGAGGTAGTAAGTATGATCGCATTAGATGCGCCATGGGAATCAGTAGCGATTATTGCAATGCTTGTCTTCATCATGCTGTACGTGTATGTAGTTGTTACAACCAACATTTGGTCATCTACACAATCGGATTGATTTCTTACTTCGTCTACTAGCAGTGTCTCAGTGACAAAATTTGATTCTGGAACTGACAGGTCAGTTACTCCCATGTTTTCGTTCAGTGCTTGGTCAATACTGCCATCTAGGTCAAAATCATAACCTAAATCAAAATTATCCCCATCTGGGTCAACTGCTGCGTGGTATGCTGTTATTGCACAATTTGTGCCGTCACAATCTGCAAGATAAAATTCTAGTTCACCGTTTTGATTGTCTAACATTAATTCTCCGTGAATTACTGGCGCCGCATTTGGTGGCGAGTCATCTCCATCATCTGCCTCTGCTGTATCTCCCAGGCCGAAGCATCCGGCTAGAAGCAAAATCAAACTCAATGTCACTACGTTAATGGTCCTTGTTGGGCTCATGTGGTGTTATAAGATTGATAATCACTTAAACTTATTTTATTTTGAAGAAATGTAACTGAGTTTTTGGTTATACAATAAAAATACACATAAAGGGTCTAACAAGAAAAGGTTAGTTTATTTACCGTCTTTCTAACTTTACAGTAATGTCAAAATCTCTGAGAGAAGTTATCAAAGGTAGTGCTACGTTAATCAAATTCGCCGAAAAACCACTTGGAATTGGCGCAATCATCGGAATAT
>JAPOHM010000134.1 GCA_029979405.1 Methanobacteriota archaeon | reverse complement strand
GGCTCTATCAGGTGCAGTTGCATCCTTTGTTGAAAGATACGAGTTTGGTCCGATTGATGATAACGTGCTGATAGTAGTCGCATCATGTGCAATAATTGCGCTCGGGGTTTACCTCGGACCAATTTAGTTTGCGAGTTGGTTCAACATGTCCTCAATAGTTTCAGGATTTGCTTCCTTGTCTTTGTTGGAAACACAATTCCTTCCAAGGACTATGCAACCCAGATAGGAAAACATCTGACGCATTGCCATAATTACGTGGGCTCCACCACCGCCGCTGTGAGTTGCAAGGCCTAGCTTCCTTCTATTGAATAAAGCTCGGAAATCTTGCCATTCTGTGCTCAACCACGCTACAGCATTGTTAAGGGTTGGAGGCATAGATCCATTGTATTCTGGTGCGACAATAACCCAAGAATCTGCTGAGGAAAGTGCAGATTTCAATTCAGCCATTCCAGGAACTACATCGAGTTCTTTTGACCTTGCAACCGTAAACATCGGCATATCCAATTCAACCAAATCGATTACGCTCGCTTCGTGGCCCATTTCTTCTGCCTTTGCCGCAAAAAGTTCTGCAAGATTTTTGTTGTTATCCGATGTTGCTGAAAGCATCAATAGTTTCGCCATGTAGTGAGGCAAGGGGTCTCGGTTCTCAAATGTGTGCATTCGAGAGAATAATCAAAATATTACTCAATTATTCTACAAGGTACTATTTAGCACATCATTCTATATTTTTTTAAAAATGGTGGAAACATATGGCCTCTCGCCACCTCTAGGATTGATGTGAACATGCCTTCTAGATTCTATCAATTCCCAATCATCGGATAATAAATCGACAAGCATTTGCTCGTCATATGTATACAAATCTAAGCCACAGCACATTTGGGCGCCATCCGTTGAGAAGGTCTCTATAACTGCATATCCCCCACTTTTAACTGCAGAATTAAGGTTTGTAACGTAGGTATCTCTTTCATCCTTATCAAGCAAAAAATGCAATACAGCACGGTCATGCCAGATGTCAAATTCACCTAGATCCAATTTATCTGTAAGATTTGCCTCTATGTATTTGATTTCAGAAGAGTATTTTAGTTTTAGATTTTCTATTGCGATTCGTGAAATATCTAAGGCTGTGACTTGATATCCATTTTCGATTAGATCTCTCAATAACGTTGTAGCACCCGCTCCTACGTCTATTATTGTCTTACCTTCGCATTTTCTTATCAGTTCTAAAGAGACATCATGCGCTGATTGATACCAACCTAATTGGGTTGTATCTGCACCGTCATACGCCTTATCCCAATGCGCTTGGTCACTCGGCACATCTCCACCTCAGTCGAAGGTAATGTCCACTTCCATATTTTCACTAACTGAATGACATACAGGGCAGTTACAACCTTCAGTAATTAACCATGACCGGTCTTCAATTGAAAGATTATTTGGTAAGGAGATATTAATTTCCAATTTACCAACTCTCCGAGGATTTGCTTCCATTGATTTCTCGACTGTACCTTTCATTCCAGATATATCGATATCCTTTGATTGTGCCCGAATTCCAACTATTGTCATAATGCAAGTCAGCATAGAAGTAGCTAACAAATCAGTCGGAGAAAATGATTCTCCTTTCCCCATGTTGTCAACTGGCGCATCGGTTATCAATTTGGTTCCGGAAGGGCCGTGAGTGGCAGTACATCGCAATTCTCCGTCATATGTCGCTTGTATTTTTACCAATTTTAATCCTCCAAATTTATGTCATGGCCCATTCTATCAGCTTTGGTTTGAAGATAATCAATATTATCTGAACCAACACCTGCAATTAGGGGCATTCTCTCTACAACATTGATTCCATAATCCTGAAGTTGCTTCACCTTATCAGGATTATTTGACAATAAGCAGACATCAGTAACGCCTAATGCATCTAACATAGTGCTAGCGATTTGATAATTTCTAGCATCACCTGGTAAACCTAACATTAGGTTTGCATCAAGTGTGTCTGCACCTTTATCCTGTAAGTGATAGGCCTGAATCTTTGCATGCAATCCTATTCCACGACCTTCCTGACGCAAGTATAGAACAACTCCCCAACCCTTTGATGCAACAGCTTGTAAGGCGGCTTCTAGTTGTGGACCACAATCACATCTTAATGAACCAAAGGCATCGCCGGTTAGGCATTCTGAGTGAACTCGAACCAAAACCGGGTCTGGACCCTTCATGTCACCCATTGTCAATGCTACGTGGTCCATTCCTGAATTTTCTTCATTGAAAACTTGGATTTTGAACAATCCGTACGGAGTCGGAAGGTGTGCTTCACTGGGTATGTCATCTAATGTCATCTGCACACCTCGATAATGAACTTAATCTCTCCTGATACTTTTATGATATCAACTAATCTATGCCCCAAACGATCAATCAAAATCGGGACGTCATGAAGAGTTTCTGGATCGTCGGCCAGTAATTCCAACACCTCGCCCTCATTCATTTTCTCCAATGATTTTCTGGCGTGCCGAACGGGAACTGGGCAATAATGACCGAGCACATCTAGACGATGGGTCGGCTCCATGAGTTAAGCGAAAAGTCATGCACCTACAATGCTATCGCATGTGAGAGTTCATCAATGAGATTGTAATTCAACAATCATGGCCGAGTCAAAGCAACCGCTTGAAGAAGTGGTCGATGACATGTCATGGTCAGAAGTTGCAGAGTTGGCGAGGGGTTATCTGCGAATTCCAATCGCTCTATTGTTAGTTGAGGTCTTTTACTGGTTCATAACCCAACCAACCAATACTCTTGGATTAATTCAAGAATTTGAAGCATGGATTTGGTTCGAACTTACGAATTTAATTTACGGACCAGGGACTGCAATTCTTTCAGATTACAACGGCTGGACAACCATGGTAACTCTGAAGCACCCAGATTTTTGGGGAGATAGTGTATATCTTTACGTCTCCGACGAGTGTGCTGGTGTGCATGAAATGATTTTCATTTCAGTATTAATCATGATGAGCACGGGAGTTCCACAAAGGCTCAGAATTAAGAGTGCCGCAATTGCATGCGGGATAGTTTTCATTTTGAACATCGTACGCTTATTGATATTGTATCCTATGGCGGTATCAGGTTGTGCTGAGAACCCAAATCTGTTGAATTGCGAGCAACCTATGCATGATTTTCACGCCTTTGTTTACCAATGGGGATTCTTGTTAGTTCTGGTTGTGATGTGGCTAATTTGGTTTAAATGGGTAAATGCAGGAGACTTAATCAGAAAGGAAAATGAAGCAGGAAGAGGTAAATGGCACTTTATCTACAGGAAAAATTGGGATGTTATGCAGAAATCAATTTTAGTTGTATCATTACTCATGATTGTTGCTTCGGTTGGGAGCGTAATGCTTGATGAACAAGCAATGATTGCAAAAGAGAATGTGGATTTTTGTGACTTCACAGATAGTGTTACTGGAGCTTGTGGTGAAGCAAGAGACGCTTGGGCTCAAGAAATCCAAGCCGCTTGGTCGATGGCGACTTTAGGATTGATTGGAATTGCAACAACAGTAGTAAAAATTGATGTTCCAAAACGAAATGAAGAGGAATAGATTACTCGATAAGTTCGGTTTCTATCCCTTTTGATTTAAGGAACCTTATTGCTAGGGAAGAAAATTTGTTGTGTACTTCGACAGATTTTGATTTACCGTTTGATACGATATCACCGACTGCTAACTCCGGGCAGTTAATTCCTGAAATAATGAAATTTGATAGTTCAACTATCGACAACTCTGTTTCAATACCGATTTTAACCATACCATAGACATCTGAATATTCAGCCAAATCTTCTTGCTTTGTAACAGGATCTCTATCAACGCCATCTGGAAGTTCAGGAACTGTTGTATCCTGAACATCTAATGAGTACGTTGCAATTATTTTACTAAATTGTGGAATGTCGTCTCTACTTACGAGGGCCCATGCTTCACCTTTCCTACCTATTCTACCGGTTCTCCCAATCCTGTGTATGTAACTATCAACATCATCAGGAACATCGTAGTTGACTACTAAGGTAATTCCATCAATATCGATACCTCTCGCAGCCACATCTGTCGCGATTACAATGTTTGAACTTCCGTCTTTCAAATTTGAGATTATTGACTCTCTTTGTTTTTGAGTCATGTCTCCGTGAATTCCCTCTACTTTGAATCGATTCTTCTTCAGTCTTTGGACAAGAAGATCCACCATTCTTTTTGTGTTTGTAAAAACGATGGTTTGGTCTTCATCATCCATCCTGATTAACAGTCTTCCAAGTACCCACAGTTTGTTTGAACGGCCAACTCTGACGCTGTATTGTTCAATCGGTGGAATGTCTAACTTTTCTTCACTCGTCAGAACAAATTCTGGTTCGGATGTGAATTCATTTGCAGCATCGATTACCTCCTGAGGGAATGTTGCTGAAAATAGTAGGTTTTGCTTTCTGTTTGTCATTTTCTCGACAATCCACATAACATCAGGGAAGAATCCCATGTCCAACATTCTGTCAGCTTCATCTAACACGAAGAAAGAAGCGTCTTCAATCTTCAAGAATGAACGCTTGGTCATATCCATGACCCTACCGGGAGTTCCTACGACTATGTCAACTCCAGAAGTCAATTGTT
>JAPOHM010000135.1 GCA_029979405.1 Methanobacteriota archaeon | reverse complement strand
CATGTATGGATGAGAATCTGTCGCCACGAAATCCGAAATATCTGCGAATACTGGTTCAAATTCCTCAGTCGGGATTGTAGTACCAGAGTTTGAGGTTTCACTTTGTCCATCAGCACTTGCTAGTGGTGATGCGATTGAAAGCAAAAAAATTAGAATGATGGAAAAAGGCGCATTAGAGCATTGTTCAGACATTTGAATCACCACCTTGAATCGTATTACAGACCGCAATTAACCCTAATCTGATGAGGTATTTAATACTCAGCGAGTATGGCATCAAATATGCGAAAAGTAGCGAATCTGTTTTTCGTTCTGATTTTGGTTAGTCAACTGACTTCAATTTCTGGCCAAGATTCAAATGTCAATCAATCAGAGAATTGCGATTTCCAGTTCGATGGAGAGAAAGCTAATACTTCCGTATCGTTCCAAACATCATTGGGACCAAGAGTTCCAGGAAGTGAGGCTAGCTCAGCTCTCCGTGACTCGATTAAGCAAAATCTCACGGGGTGGAGAATCATAGAAACAACACACTTTGTTGATGGTATGATTTTGACAAATCTGTTTGCCACTTGGAATTATGGTTTGGGTTCAGAGGTTATTCTTGCAGCCCATTATGACACTAGAGACCGGGCAGAAAGGGATCCAAACCCAAATTTGACAATGACGCCGATACTTGGAGCAAACGACGGTGCAAGTGGCGTTGCAGCTTTAATCGAGCTAGGCAGAACTATTCCGAGTATGAATCTGAACCATGAAATTACATTATTCTTTACAGATGGGGAAGATCAGGGTGAATTTCCTTCATATTTAGGCGCAAAGGCTTGGTCAGAAAATCTGTCATATTCAGAAGCATACAAAATTGAATCTTTCATTTTATTAGACATGATTGGTGATGCAGACCTTACAATATCCAAAGCATATCCCGGCAACGACACACTATGGGAAAGAGTCGAAGAATCAATAGAATACCTAGGAGAAACTTGCGAGAATTATAATTCAGACTATTATGACAATTCAACAATGGTTTCCGTAGGCGATGATCACGTCTGGGCTATTGCTAAAGGCATCCCTGCAATCGACATTATAGACATTAAGTACGGTCCGAATGCCACTGCCTTTGGTGGACATTGGCATACTCACAACGATACGGCCGACAAAGTCAGTGCTGAATCACTTAGCAAAATAGGAATATTAGTTGAATATGGCCTAAAGGAAGGAATCTGGTTAGATGTAAGGAACACGCCAGAATCCGATAGTGAGTTAGGTGGAGATCCTGAGATAACTGAGAAGGTCGAGGATGAAAAGATCGTAGAAAACACATCAGTAGCATTGTTATTTATCGCTATGATTTTGATAGTTTGGGGCAATTTACTTTATTTCATAATCGCGGATAAGCAAACCAAGGTCTGAAATCCGCGCACATACTCGCAGGCATTATAGCGGAGGTGGCAATATCGTAGAAGAAGACAAAAAACGATTAGCCTCACTAAGGCAAAGGATTCAATCAAAATTGATAGAATCAAGGGTCAAATCCAAGCGACTGGAAAGAAAGGCAAGCGAAGAAATCGTTGTAAAAGTCGAATCTTCCACTGATGAAGATATAGTCGAACAGCAATTAGATTTTGAAGGTGAAAGAAATACTAATCTTGCATCAACTTTGGTTATGATTGGTGCAGTTATGGGAATTATCTCAGGCCTACTAATTCTTCAGGGAAATCCTTCGGAATTATTAGATTCCTCTCTCTTTAAAGATAATGAGGCATTGGACATACATGGTTTGGTTTTAGACTCAGATGGTGATTCACTTACCAATGTCACTATCGAATTAATTGACCCTGAAACTGATTCATCAATAAAAGATACAACTACTGACGCTAATGGCCGTTATATCCTCGAGAATGTAGCTGTGAAACAATATGAATTACATATTTCAAAACAAGGGCATGAAACTGTAATTGTTATTTTCAAACCGGAACCAATTGGAATATCTCCCGTCACTCTACTCGAAGGAGATGGTGAAAGAACAAAGGATGAGTTATCAGAGACAGAAGGATGGTCAATGGAAAATGCCGTCGCATTAGCTACAATTGAAGGACTCATTACCTTGGGTTGCGCATTGGTTGGAGTCCATGCTTCATTTGAAATAAAAAGGGCCAAAAAATACAGAAGAACACAAGCATTGTGTTGGGTAGCATTATTTTCAAGAGGCCTAATTTTATTCGGTCCCGCATTGATATTATTCGGCATGATATTGCTAATGTTCAACAAAGAAAATTTCGAGGATCAAAGGGCTTTGGAGGCTTTTTGATGTACCTCATTAGCGTCGAAGGTGGCGACGGTTCAGGAAAGGGTGAAGCCGTAAGACTCATTTCTGTATTAGCAAAAAAAATGGCATTCCCCAATGTACACGTGACCCATGAGCCAAGAAGGCACAGCGAGTTAGGTAAATTAGCACTCAGTGCAGTTAGCAAAGGTAACAAGACCCCCCTGGAGGAAGCTGGTTTGTTTGCAGCAGACAGAGTTGATCATTCACACACTTGGATTAAACCAAGACTTCTCAAAGGAGATTTAGTGATTTCAGACAGGAATATTCACTCTAGCCTTGTATACCAAGGAGTTGTAGGCAATTTAGGACTCGACCAAGTAGCAAAAATGAATGCTGCCGCAATGATTCCAGACCTCGTGATTTGGATTGATTGCGACCCTAAGAAAGCAATGAAGAGAATAAATTCAGGAACATTAAGGATGGCAGGCGAGAAACATGAATACTTTGAAACAACTGAGATTCAAACGAAGATCAGAGCAGGTTTCAAAGGAATTTTGTCCGGGGAAATAAAAACTCCATCCCCATTCGACAAATGTAAGATCGTAGGACCGGTACTCAACGAGAGTGGTCTTGACGAGTTGGAGAAACAACTATCTGAAGTTCTGAGTTCATTCTTTAATAAAAAGCCAGAGCCACTTAATGTAAACGAGGATGAAGTAGACAGGCACTTACTAACGAGATTAAGTGCTGGCGTTCAGACTCAAAAGAGACTACCAGGAGCGCCAAGTCAACACATATCTCTAATGGAGGATTGGCTTGACGGAATGTCTCCATCAAAGTGGATGGAACTCGCCGAATCTGAATGGGATGAAAAAAGAGCAAAGAAATCCGATGTACCTCACAGGCCGATTGCACACTCAACGTGGGCTGTTCTTGGGACATTATCATTGACAGATTCAACAGATGTGCCCTCTTTACACAAGCAATTAGGCCCCGTGCGTTCAGTAACAAGAAGACACACTCAAAGGATTGTTAAATGGCTTGAACAAGAAAATTGGATACATAGGCAACAAAATCATATTCCTTTCGCTGAGGCTCAAATGTTCAAATTGAGAAAAAGTCGATTAGGTTACGGGCGATTATGCCTTGCAATGTGGCCATTGAGGTCCGCATTAGGGAGTTGGAGGCGCTCGAATCCAGATGGGGATTGGAAAAATGCAATTTCAGATATTCTTCAGGAAAACGATGGTAGAAAGCCTAGCTTAAGCGTTAGAAAGGCAGTAGAATTCGTGTTTGCAAGATTGAATTTGTTGTCCAGTGGACATGCAAATTGCCCAGTACCACAATCAATCGAAGAATTAGTCGTATGGTGGTCAATTGAGCCCCCACAATGATTACTCTGATTCAGTATCGGGTAGTCTAAACTTCGTGTTTAGTGGCAATTCAACCTGCTCTGGCTTGAAATCGAAGTAGGCAGGCCGAGCAGCAAAAGATGAAGATAGGAATAATCCGACGAATATTCCAAAGGGTAGTCCTGTGACCAAACGCATTACAGCATTTGACTCATAGGAAGTGAGTAGCTGAGTAAATCCATCAAATCCCATAGGAGCTATCGACAAAAATGCGATCAGTAGCATCAATTTCATCCTGTAATCATTTTTGTATACAAATTCAATTTTGTTATCTGGAATGATCGAGAAGAAGGTATCTCTTATTGTCCATCGATTGTATCCCCTTCTTGAAAACAATAAACCCCCTATTGCTAATCCAGCAAATATACCAACATCCCTGACACAAACAGGCATTTGGTTATCATTTATTTTCCAACTTCTCTCAGCTTTATTGTGACAATTAAAGTCTCCAAAACCGTAGATAAAAGCTGCATAAAAGTCCAACTCACTCCAAGCAAAAATACCGTGTTCGCTTTGGTTATGACCTAATTTACCCTCACTATCTACTTGGAGATTGCCCCATGAGTCCTCTGAATAATAATCCATAGCGTTCGCTCTTCCAGACAATTCGGGGACTGTCCCCGCTGGAAGGTAAAATGGGACTAAGAAAAATGAAATTACAAAAAAACTGCATATGCCTCCAACCCATAGGCCAATTTTTTGCTCTCGGCTCCTATTTTCCAAGCCGTTCTTCTCCATGCTTGGCCTATGGTGGATTAGCGGATATATTTTGTCATATCATGATTAGCCCCGTACATGGAAGAGAAGGTGGGTTGGCGAAGGGCCTTCTCCGCTTCTATCGTGTTAGGCCTCTACTCAGGGTTCATGATAACTATTGGAATTTTATCGAGCATCGGTACTGAATATTTTCTTGAAGCCTTTGTCACATGGGGCTCAGTGATTGTAT
>JAPOHM010000173.1 GCA_029979405.1 Methanobacteriota archaeon | reverse complement strand
GTGTGCGAGCAACTCCAGATGAAGGGAAGATCGATTGGAAGAGACGCATTCCCAATAATGGTTAACTGCCGACAAATCGACACTCAATATAGGGTTCTATCATACCTTGGTAATGCACTATTGGAAGATTATGAATTAGATGACATCCCCTTCACTGGATGGCCGACTGACAAAGTGTTCTCTGAACTTGTCAAGAGAATGGACAAAAAAGGTGGAGTTTACGTTCTCGTTTTGGACGAAATTGACCATCTGGTAAAGAAGTCAGGCGATGATTTACTATACAACTTGACAAACCTAAACGCCGAATTGGTCAATGCGCGTGCTTGCGTTATTGGAATTTCAAACGATTTGAAATTCACAGACTTCCTTGACCCAAGAGTAAGAAGTCGCCTCGGCCAACAAGATATCGTCTTCAATCCATATAATGCTGAGCAACTTCAAGATATTCTCCGCTCAAGAGCAAATATTGGAATATCTAAGGATGCAATTTCTCCGGGTGTTATCGAGTTATGTTCTGCATTAGCAGCTCAAGAACACGGAGACGCAAGATGTGCGTTGGACCTTCTCCGAGTATCAACAGAAAAAGCTGAACAAGAAGGTAGCGATGTGGTTGAACAATCCCACGTAAGAATTGCACAAGCTCAAATCGAATCCGACCAAGTAACTCCGGTTATTAGGACACTTCCGACACAACAAAAACTGGTACTTGCTTCCGTCTTGATTAACGAAAAGCACGGGCTAAGAAATATTCAGACTGGTGAAGTCTACCACATATACAAGCAAGCATGCAACCACGTGAGTCAGCAATTTTTGACTGCCAGGAGAGTTTCTGGATTAATATCAAATCTTGACATGCTGGGATTGATTACTGCAAAGACGATTTCGAGAGGGAGATATGGAAGGAGCAAAGAGATCAACTCATGTATTCCAACCAACATTGACCCTATTGAAGTGATGGCAAAATCTGAACCAATTCTGTATGAGGTATTTGAATCAAAATACAGATACCAATCACAACTTTAGACTTTTATTGGGATATTGATTCATCCGAAGCCTCATAACCGCGACCAAATTCGCAAGGGCCATGAGCACTGACGGTGAAAAGGCGAATGAGAGTTTCATCTCAATCCTATCCAATCCATCTAAAGCGCTAGCGAACTGGTATTTCTGGCTAGGTATCCTTGGTCTATTTTTGGCGATTCTGAATATACTGGGCTACATACACCCTAGTTACAGAGTTTCATGGGGCGGACTACTTACCTTCGAATTCACAAACGCAGCGTTTGGAGACAAAGACACTGCTCCAGTATTTGTTGCATCTGATGCAGTATTCATTCTAATTTGTGCAGGATTCATCTACCTTGGATCTAAGACACTTTCTGCTGAAGACGGAATGGGTGAATGGTTGACTTCAATGGTCAAGTCAGATTGGTACAACGACCTGGTTGACGGAAAAGAAGGTGGATGGAATTTGATTATTGGAACCTGGGCTACAATGCTGAGCATGGTCTTCTACTTCTACTGGGGAATAATGCACACAAGCTGGATTGACCCTGGTGTCTACTCGATTTCTATCGCACTCCTTGCAGTTGGGTTGACATTCAGAAAGATGTCAACTCTCCCTGCTGAAGAATAATTTAGTGGCCCTTCCGCTTGAGTAAAGCATCACTGTATCCGAGTAGGATGCCTTGCCAAAGGTAAATTGACCAAGCCAATAAAACAAATTTTGACTTCAAACCAGACTTTGGTAAATCGCTGTTTATGAAAACAAAGCCCCAAAATAATGGGCCAATAAATAGCAATAGCACTTCCTTTGTCAAAGAATTGTAAATTGCATCAATAGAAAGATAATCATCAAACATTCTTAGATTTTCAGAATACTCGATTAACCCTAATACCAGTAAGATTAGCATCGGTGTAAACCAAAGAACCGTCCAAGAAGAACCGATGAAGTCATATTTCTTCTGCTTATACCGCCTGTGAATTCTTACGTGCGCTCTTGCATCTCTTCTTCGCTTGTGCAAGAATCGTTTCAAACCGGTCTCAGGGACGTGATTTACAACTGCATGTGGAGCGTATATTATCACTCCACCGAGTTCGAGAAGTTTCAGAGAAACTTCCATGTCCTCTGCGTGATACCACTCAGGGTCAAAACCTCCAATTTCTAAGAGCCTGCTCCGCTTAAACATTGAACAAGGCCCGTTTGCCAGATTTGTAAGCCTCGGTCTGGATTTATACTTAGATTGTATTTCGATAGAGCGTATTTTCGAAATTGTGTCTTCTGCTTGTTGAAATATTGTTCTTCCAGTAACAGCCATGATTTCCTCGCCCTTTCTTGAAATCGATTCTTCTAAAAGTCTCTCAACCCAGTCAGATTCGGGTCTAACGTCGATATCAGTAATAGCAAACCATTCGCCTTTTGCAATATCAAGAGCAGCCATCCTGCCTGCAGAAAGTCCCTTTTTCCCTTGGTGAATTGTTGTAACCTTTTCATGAGAGTCCCATTTCTTGACTAGTTCCTCTCCTCCATCAGACGAACCATCATCGACGAGAATTACTTCGAACTCATCGTGAGTTTGATTCACGAGAGATTCCATACAACCGTCTATCCAGTTCCTTCCATCTCTAACGCAAACTGCTATTGAAACGAAAGTCAATCTCTCACCTCGAATAATGAAAGAAGATGTCTGCATCTTCTTTTCATTTTCAAATCGGTTACAGCCAAAACCACTCCTTCTCTTGGTTGGCCGTACAGAACATTTGTCCCGATAGGAGCTAAGAGATGAATAATCATCGGAGCTAAATCCTCTTCACCTTCAACTTCTATGCAGGTTCTGCTATCATTGTGAAGAGCCGCTTCGATTGAATCGATTAGAGATGGCGTGATCTGCCCAGCAGGATTCTCGGCAGAAATCAATACATCAAAATCAGAAGTATCTACTTTGTTAGATAATTCAGTTCGTTTTGTCATCCCGTCGATAATCCCAATGTCAGGTACTATATCCATTTCAAGAAGTGTTGCCACAGATACATCACCCACTGCAATAATTGATCCCGGCATTAACTCTTCAATAGCTGAAGACATCGCAACTTCAGGGTGTTCTTCCGGTCCGCTAAACAATTGGCCAGATGGAGTTTTCAGTTCCTCATCTAGTCCTTTGTGAAAATAGAATGTATCTTTTTTCTGGTCATCTCTTAGCCAAGAAGAACCGTCTATATCAATCAAACCTGCCCTTATTCTTGAGCTGGAAATTATTCCTCCAGAGTCATCAATAGCGTGCTCAACTTCAATTATCTCGAGAGGCAATAAACCACTTGCAACTCTTTTTTCATTTATCATC
>JAPOHM010000248.1 GCA_029979405.1 Methanobacteriota archaeon | reverse complement strand
TCAATAGAAAGCAATGGAAGACTTGAAAAAACCGCTGTCTATGTGAATGTCGAACAAGTTACCGGCATTCGTGAACTACTTCTTTCAATAGATGAAGAAGGTACATTCAATGCAATTGTATCATTTGTCTCTACTTCCGGTATATTGTTGACAAAACAAGTATTAGAACGCAAAAAGGGGATCTCATTTTGTCACAGTTTTACGATGGATTATTCTCGAACTTAACGGTTCCATGGTGGGAAAATCCGAGCTATTTGGAATTGATTTCCTCAATCCGAAAATCTCCTGAAACCTTAAGTAGAGACATTTGGATTGTAACAAGTGGGCCATTGACCATTGCTTCAGTATCTTCATTTTTAGAAGAGCTTGAAATTGCTGAAAGTCTATTCGCAATCCACGGATCAAACAAACGATTTCAATGGCATGCGATAAATCATAATCTTTCAAATGAACAATCTGAGCTACTTCAATTGAAATTTTCGAAACTTGGGGCCAGGTTCATCACATTGAATGATGAGTTGGAGTTTCAAAACACAACTGCTGGAATGTATGATGCAAGAAAAGAGGTCCAGGAATACGTTACTTCAAGCGATTCGAATCCAATTGTTTGCTGGCTCGACTCAGATTTAGTCAATTCAGTTTTAGTGCACGATCAGAATCGACTCAAAAAAATACAGCTATGGCCTTGGATGCACATGGTATGGCTTGCATGGTTGAGGCAACCTGAGATCGATGTTTGGGTCGGGGATGTAACAGGTGATGCGCCAGTCCCAGCATCATCAACTATTCATTCAAACTTGAAGGATTTGATGAATTCAGGCCCGACTGCAGGGCCAGAACGATGGAATTTAAGAGATCCAGCGTATGATTACTCAGAGATTGATAATCTAAATCTCCCTTTTCCTCCACTCTCTGATGCTTTGGAGGATGCAAATGACTTTACTGAACATCTTCTCTGGAAAGGAACCGTTTATCGCCCTCTTGTTGCAAATAAAGAAATTTTAGAAAACCCACATAGGCCATGGTTTGTTCGAGGAGGAGTGACAATATTGTTCAATCTTGAGTCCATGAAAACAATAACTCCTCGATTTCGATTTGACGAATTCCAACTACGAAGAGGAGACAGCTTTTGGATGGTTAAAAACAAACTAAAACTCGACATTAGGATTGAACATTGGAGATTTCCGTTATTTCATAATCGAGTTAAGTTGAATTGTTCATTGGATGGGTTGATTAACTCCTTTTGTAACAGATTTGTTGGAGATTTCATTGCAGCTTGTTGCTTAAAATCGTATATAGAAGGATACGACACAGATTTGGTCTCTTTTCAAGAACGCTTCAGCAAGAAACTCGAGTTGAGGGCGAGCAAGGTAAGATCAGACATACAAGGCTCAATGTCACTTTTTCAATCGCTTGAAACAGGATCTGCCAATTTTTCTGAAGGAACAGTGCAAAATGCCCTTCTCTCCGTTCTTTCTTTTATGAATAAATTTAAAATTGAAGATGTCGTGAAAGAAGTATCTGAACAACTGTTTGATTACATGGAAAAGTAGGTGATTTTTTGATCTGGAATGCGGAGGATGTTGAGATATGCAAGGACATGGTTTCCGAATGGCTCTCATTTGAACCAGTTGAATCAAATCCAAACGGGCTTGACAAAATGTGGCAAAGCGTATCAAAGCATTTTGCAGAT
>JAPOHM010000233.1 GCA_029979405.1 Methanobacteriota archaeon | reverse complement strand
CCGACCATCATTTCGATAGATCCTCCAAGCGCTTATGCCGTAGGGGATGAAATGAGATTAACGGGAACGGTTAGGGATAATCTTCCAGATGGAGGGTTGGCAAATCATTCACTTGAGATTTTCATTGATGGAACTTTAGTGGGGATCACAACAAGCCGTGAAAATGGAGATTGGTCATTCAATTGGGTGGTTTCAGACTTCTTGGACATCGGCTTCCATACAATAACTGTGACCGCACCTGCACAAGGCTACTACAGACCGGGAAGCGTAGATGCCAATCTAACGATTGCTTACCACACTGCGATTAATCTGCAGGTGGATGATGTGTCAGTTACTAGAGGAGAACAATGGAACTTCACAGGACGATTATTTGACTCAGATACCGCAGGGGCACCAGGTCTTTCGGGTCGAGAAATTATAATCTCACTTGATGGTGTAGAAATCAACCGAATTACTACTGGCAATGATGGAGTTTTCGAATTCGACTATTCAATTGGCTACCTAATTGCAAGAGGTGGGCATGATATTAGATTCACCTTTGAGGGCCAAACATTCTACCTTCCAGTTGAGTATAACATGACGGTTTATGCAAAGGCAGATATCCAGATTGAAGTTCTTTGGGAAACCGATCTGATAATTCGTTCAGACGAATCAAAGGAAATTAAACTGGTTGGAAGGATTGTCGAAGTTGGTGGGGAAAGCAACGTCATTGAGGGTATGGAAGTGGTCTTACTTTGGAACGGTTTGGCGGAACCTTCAATCCTAGTTTGGGATGAATCCACAGGACACTTCGAACTAATCTCTCCAGCTCGCTCAACGATGCCTCCTGGAGAGTTATCGCTCACAATATCTGCACTCCCTGATGCTGATAGATTCCTGAACGGAGTAGATATTGAACATATAGTCAACATCCGAGTTCCTGTGACATTTACATTTACACCGGATAGCCATCATATCAAGGAAAATCAGAGGAGAATAAATGGTACTGTAACAGTTGTTGCTAATGATACGGGCCTTCCCGTTGAGGGTATCTCCATTGTCGCTAGATTGGTCAATAAATCTGTGATACATTTCCAAAATGTCAAACTCACCGACTCAAATGGCATAATGGATTATGATTTCACGATACAAAACCAACCAGCATTTTATGACAAGAATAAATGGGGTGAATTATCCCTAATATTCCAAACAGATTCTCAATTAATCAGTCCAAATGATCGATTGTGGTTGAACAATGATTATTCCGGTATCGAGATGACTTACGAAGATCCAGCGCCTCTCTTCACATTCTGGCAGATTATCGCTATAATTGGAATAATCTTGATTTTAGGGACTCTAGTTGGATTAGGTTTGTCTCTCAGAAAACGCCGTTTAGCAGCTATCGATGAAATGGCTGGAATTTTCAGTTATACGGCAGAGTTACTAGCCGCTGGAGACGAAATTCGAGAGGCTATATTCGGTTGTTATGAGAGCCTATGCAATATACTGATGAGAAATGGATTCCTTCGCCGAGACTTTGAAACTGTAAGGGAATTTGAAATGGCAATTAGAAAAGCCCTACCGATTAGTGAAGAAGCTCTTGTGGCATTAGACCGAATTTTCGAGGAGGCCAGATATTCATCTCACAAGTTGGGAGATGGTCATAGACAAAACGCTCAGCATGCACTAACGATGGTGTTGCAAGAAATTGATGAATTACAAGACGTACCAGAGAGAGATTCATTCGATCTTAGTGAAGCAGTCGCCTGATCAATCAAAATTCAGATGAAGAACTCCATCTGAGATAATTGCCGACTCAACATCCATTGACGCTGGAATTGAAAGAGTGCGAATCATCCCTCCGAAGCGTTCAGGAGCAATCACTCGGACTAATCTTCTGCCATCGTCTATTGACGTAGTTACCGAAAGTTCAGTTAGAGTGTCCATATCTAAATGGATGTCAAATCCCGCTTTTGCCGCCTCTCT
>JAPOHM010000086.1 GCA_029979405.1 Methanobacteriota archaeon | reverse complement strand
GAATCGTCCTGCGATCCGACCGAGAAAGGGTGAATCAAGGACTACCCCATGGATATCAATTTCAATAGTGTCTAGTAATTCTCCAACCTTCTTCCAAAAATCACTTCGTGGAAGCGGCATTGGGACACTTCTGCCCACCTGTTGCCTAAGTGTTGAGAATAATTGTTCCTCGACCTCTTTGGCCTGTGTCGGATTCAATATGCTCCGTTCGGCCATGTGTAGTTCCGTGGCGCGGGACACCTATCAACCCTTCAGCCAAAATACCACTCAAAAAAAACGAAGATTGAAACCCTAGACTTTTTAGTTAGGAGCGGTGAACAATATAAGGCAAGCATTGGCTCTTGTGATTCTAATGTTGCTCTCACCTTGGGCTTCGGCAGATATTGCGAGTTGGCAAGGGCCGAGTTTTACTCCGGATGATGCAGGTATGCAACCTTCTAATTCTACATATGAAGGTTTCAAAATTCCTACAAATTCAACCATCTCCTCATCGCATTTCTCTGTGGAACCAAAATGGGCTCCTGCTAGCGATAACGGTACTGTTTGGTCTGCTGATTCTGTGAATGGTTTCTCAAAAGGTACAGTCAATGGAACGTCATATCTAACAGCAAACGGCGATCTAACATTGGCTACAAATTCTACATATGGTGAAATGACAGATTTTGAAACAATATCTCCACAATTCGCTCATTGGTCATCAGAGGGAGATGAATTTTGGTACCCAGTCAATCTTTCAGCGGTTTCGTTTGGCCCAGAAAATTCTACTTCTGGAGATTTTGCTGCTGGTACAAACGGGACACTGCCACCAGGGTCTTCAGGTTATATTAGGTCGGAATTTTGGCCACTTCCTGACGTTGTGAGATACTTCAACGTGTCATTCGATAGATGGAATTCACTCGATTCTGGAGACAATGCAGGGATTGAATATACTATTGATAATGGTAGCAATTGGCAAGTTCTAGATAATTGGACAGGTAACACAACCGCCTGGAACCATGAATCATACCCGCTTGATTTATTGGTACAAAATGCAACTAACATTGGTTTCAGATTTTACGTAGACAAACTCAATTCCTCTGCTGCCACCGAGGGCTTATTCATCGACTCTTTCAATTTATCAAACCAAGGAGATCCACAAGCAGCATGGTTTCACGGTAATAAGAGTGGAGAGTATTCAGCTAATGCAGATGGGACGTTGATTGTTCCAGTGGATCTCAGTGGCCTAACCGCACCTTTGGAATTGATATATCAAGCGAATTGGGATATGCAGGGAGGAAATTATGACAATTTGGTGGTAATGATTTCACAAGATAACGGAAGTAGTTGGACGATTATGAGTCCCCTTCCTGGAGTTCCTGCACACGGAATTGGTGTTGGTGGTACTACTTACAATCAACATTCATGGGATTGGAGAGAAATCATTCATCCCTTCCCTCATTGGGCAGCAGGAAGTTTGAATGCCTCTAACACATTGCTAAAATTCCGTGTAACCACAGATAACACTGTCAACCAAGGTGGTGCCGCAATAGACGATTGGGAAGGGATAATGATTGATGATTTGACGGTATTTTCTGGCGCAGGCACCCAGAATCCCACTTCAATAATGCTAGAAAATTTTACAGACAATTCCGACCATTATCTGGTCAATGTTTCCGGTTATCCTAACGATTGGCAATACATTGACTGGGAGGGATTCAATGGCCCTTGGTCTTCATACGATTCTTTTGAAGAAGTTCAGGGCCTTCCAGTCGGTTGGCGAATCGACCATGTTAGAGGCTCTACTTCTTGGGAGAGAGGAGTAATCGACAATAGTAATGGATACGGTCCAAACGTTACTTTGTGGCCAAGCGGCTCTAACGGAATGGGCATCAATCTTGATGGAATCTATTCGAATCATGTCTACACACATCTCATTTCTCCAAAATATCGAATTCCCGATGATGCGACGGCTAGATTGACATTCAATCACTGGATTTGTACAGAAACAGATTGGGATGGAGGTTCAATTTTCACATCTATTGATGATGGAATTACTTGGCAACATTTTGGGAATAACATCTCAGGATTCTATGACCGTACCTCCACAGTTAATCCAAATTCTCCGTTCTATCAACTTGGAATTTTTGACGGCTCAACAGTGCCAAATGGTTGCGGCACTGCGAATCCAAGCCATACATTCTCCAGAGTCAGTGGCGATATCTCGCATTTGGCAGGAAATGATGTAAGAGTACGCTTCTCCTTTTTCACAGATACATACGTCGAAGAAGACGGTTGGTATATTGACGATGCAGGAATTGTAATCGATAGATTCCAGAATAATGGGACATGGACTAGTCCATTAATAGATTCAGATTTTGCAGGATGGGCTCGACTAACATCTCTATATGAGATGCCCAACGAAACTAGCGTACTAGTAGATGTTCTTGATTCAAATGACAATATTATCAGTAATCACTCAAATCTGACTTTACCATTTGATTTAAATGTCGCAGCTTGGGAATATGAGCAGTTGAAATTCAGAGTCAAAATGTCCACTGAGAATGAGACAATAACGCCTCGAGTCAAGATTCTTCACCACGGAATTACCGAGTACCTAAACCAGGAGATTTTAGCAAGGCTTGACCCAAATCTTCCGAGCTGGGTTCTCGATCCAGATTCAGCATCATCCGTTTCGAGTGAATATTACTTCTCGCTTAATTTGCCTAACTGGAGACCATATGCCGATGTGTCCATCGATTGTGAGGGTAATATTTCCGCTCAGATAAGCTCCGTCACGAATAGGATACCAGTGCTCGCATCTGGTACCTTGCCAGTAGGGGGCCAAGGCTCAATGATGGATGAGAATGAATGTGGGAAGATACTCGAGAATAGTTTCTCACCTGCCCAAGCGACAAGTATTGAGATAAAAATAGAGCCTGGAGAGGTCTTCAATTGGATAAAAGTCGAACCCTTGACACTACTTCCGCCGGAATCTCCCAGTATCGACTTGGGTGCTGATGGTGTAATCGACTGGATGTGGAATGGCTCATTCCATTATACAAATCAGATTTACAGATTGGAGGTAGACGGTATTGACACTCAAATTTCTAACTCGTATGGATTTGATTTAAATTACTCAGAATCATTGAATTTCTCAATCATTTTACCCGCAAGAAACCTCTCCAACCAAGCTTGGAATTGTGGTGTAATCACTCAATGTTATCGTGGCGGTATCAATTTTGAAACGGATGGAGACAACTCACCCATCTTGTCTGAAGATTATATCTGGATAGAAAATTCAGGGTTCTCGCACTATGTCACAGAGTACCAGTTTTCATTCACAACATCAGATTTAACGAACTTCAAATTGCTATCATTGAATTACATTTCAGGCTTCAGTCACACGATTGCAATCAATACATCACTGCAAGAATTGTTTACTCCAAATGACGACATGACCTCTACTTTGCACGTATCTATCGCCTCGCAAAGAGGTGGCATTATTTTTGATGGTGATATAATTCATGAGAAATCCATCATCGATGATTGGCGTACTCTGCCACAACAAACATTCATTCCTGGATTAACCCAATTAGCGATCTCTAGCCACCAAACTCTTCCAAATACCCCAGACATTGAATCAATTTCACTAAGTATTTCACCAACTCAAAATGTTTCAGAATCAATCGTTCAAGTTACAGTTGATAATTTGGAAACTGGTGGCAGATTCATCCAAGATTCAGGTGCGGGTATAATTCAACTAGACTCCAATAATTGTTCATGGGATGGCGAAAACGTCACTTGGTCACTGACTGGTAAATGGATGCTTGATGATAATCCGCGCCTATATTGGTTTGCCAAGGCAACAAATAGTGCAGGGATTTCTTTGGGTCCAGTCATGGGAATAAGTGGTACTGCCCAATATGCTGCTTCTACTAACGACTTAGAGGTTATAGATTTCAAAGCCTGGTCAGATAACCGACCATTACATGATTTTGCAAATCCATTATGGCCATTCAATGTAATGGGTGCAAACGAAGTTTCAGTTTCTGGTGAAGTTAGGTATTCAGGACTAAACGACGTTCATCCAATGATAGAAGATGCTGTTGTAAATATTGAATTATTGTCTGGGGATGAAGTCATTGGGAATGTAACCACAAGCTTTGATGAGAACGGCCTGTTTAACACATCAATAGTTACTCCATACGAGAAGGAATTGAGTGGTACTGAATTCAAAATAATTCCAAGGTTGACAGAAATTGGTTCCCTATATTCTCTGACTGCAAGAGATGCAACATCTCAATCTCAGAACATTTTGTTTATTTTAGATGCAAATAATTCAGAGGTTATTTCTTTGTTCATAGATGCCCCGGGAGGGAATCAAGTTGCAGATGGACACGTATGGCACCCGGGGCAAAATATTCCTCTAATTCTAGAGTTATCTGATGACAATGGATTACCAAACAAGATGAAGATGCACTTCTCCCGTAGTGGTAGGACTTGGGAATCAATCGAATTCTTGACCCCTGTTGGAGCAACAGAGGCGACAATTGATTTGCCATTCATCGATGAAAGTAATGTGCCATTACCCAATGAAGAGGTGGGATGGCTAGACGTCTATTTCGAGGGCCTTGACCTTGCAGGTAACCCGCTAGTTGGAGGTGGTAATTCATCAGAACCACTAGCAAGAATACATGTACAGCCAAGATACTCAACTTGGATAGGTGGTGAATCGATTAGCCTTGACAGGGTGGATGGATTCCTATTGCCCGGAAATACTCACACATTCAATTTCACAGTATCAGATGACAACGGTATTGATTCGATAGATATGATGCGAATTGTGCTTTCGAAGGACTTGGGAATTTGCGACATTGAGTGGACACCGTGGAGTGGTGAAATTCACCATGACGTTGGTTGTTTCATCAAGCCACCAAGGGCAGAATCAGTGCAAAGATGGCAAACAAATACTTGGGATGTTTACATCGATTTCGAGTTGAGATGGGATTTGGACGAAGAACTAGGTGGAGTTTCTAACATTCCTTCGCTAAGTTTGTGGGATGAGAATGCTCCACTTGATGTCATTTTCACCTCAATCAATCTCTATAATTGGTCATTGCATAGTGGAATCGATTTGAAGATAAACGGTGTGAAAGATAAAGTTGCACCCTTAGGTGATTTCGTGGATGGCATTGCCTTCATTCACGCACAAGACATCGTTGACGTCGAAATTGCTGCTTACCACGCAGGATACGATATCTTTGCACACAACCTTCCATTCAGTACGGAATATCGAATAGAACTGATTGGAAATAATGCGAGTAATTTAATGACGAATTCACTGAATAGCGATGGTACTTCAACGAATAGGGTAGTTTTCGATACATCATATTATGGTACTCAGATTAAGTTAATCGCTGAGTTATTCGATGTATACAATCAAACAACTACAGGTGATGAAATCGATTTTGTCATCGATGACACATCGCCTACAATCGTTATTTCTGGCGGGCAGTTGGTATCGGTAGATTCTGATAAGTTAGAGAACGGACGAGTTCAGGTAACTGTAAGCGATGACCATGGTCTAAATTCCGATCCTATCACTATGCATTGGAGTTTTGTGAGACAAGGAAGAATCGTTGAAGGCTCGCAAAGCAATACTCTAATTCCAGTTGAGTTCCAAAGTGTGCGTTCCAACCTCTATTCGGCAATTGTGAACATGGATACCTCCTCAGAACTTCAGAAAGGAGACCATCTAATTGTTTGGTTTGAAGGAACAGACGCTTCAGGTCGCTCAATTATCGGTAAGGGGACTAGTGCCGTAGATCCAATTGAGACACTCATACGCTGGATTGCGTATGAGCCAGAACTTGAGGAAATAATCGCTACACCGTATAGGCCCCAGGTTGGAGACATTATCTATGTCGATACGATAGTTGAAAACATAGGTTTGGTGAATGGAGAATCTAATCTCTCCATTCTAGACAGTTCAGGAAAGATACTGGAACAAATCAATTTCACACTACTTGCTGGTAGAACACATAAACACACGTTTGAGATTGAGGCTTGGAAAGAGGGCGATCTTGGCTTGAGACTACAACTTGACGGGCAAGATGTCACTTTAGTACCTATTTCGAGTGTTCAGGAAAGGAGTGAAGACTCGAGCAATTCACAAACAACGCTTCTTGGTCTGTCGTTTTTGTCGATTTTCATAGCTGGAATTTTGTTGTTTATGGCTAACTCAAGAAGAAACAATCAAGATTATTTCGATGAGGAAGAATGATGTTTGATGAACTCTGCGCCCGACTCAAGCCGGAGTACCCGAGTGGTCAAAGGGGGCGCACTCAAGATGCGCTGCGAAATGCTTCGTAGGTTCAAATCCTACCTCCGGCACTCTACTAAGTGACACCACCT
>JAPOHM010000103.1 GCA_029979405.1 Methanobacteriota archaeon | reverse complement strand
GCGGTTATTATGTCGCCTCTCGAGATATCTATCTCATCCTCGAGTGTCAATGTAATACCCCTTCCAGCCCCTGCAATCTCCAAATTACCCTCAGATGTGACTATTTCCTTGACCTTTGACTCTGTACCACTCGGGAGAACTCTGATTCGGTCACCTGGTCTAACTGTTCCACTGGCGATCATCCCAGCGAATCCTCTGAATTCTCTGTTTGGCCTATTTACCCACTGGACTGGTAGTCTGAACGGCCTTTCTTGAGCAGGCGCTGCAACTTCAACCGTTTCTAAATACTCCATAATGGAGGGGCCTGAATACCAAGGGGTGTTCTTACTACTCCCTACAATATTATCACCTTTCAAAGCAGATATCGGTATGCTGGTTATTTCTTCAAGCGCTAATGCGTCAGAAGCAAACTCTAGATAGTCTTCGGTAATCTGCTTGTAGGTCGCCTCGGAATAGTCCACAAGGTCGAGTTTGTTTATGGCTAGAATAATTTTTTTCACACCAACCATTGACACAATAAACGAATGTCTTCTTGTTTGTGTAAGAACTCCTTGACTTGCATCTACCAGAATAATGGCTACGTCCGCAGTGGATGCTCCAGTCGCCATATTCCTAGTGTATTCTTCATGGCCAGGAGTATCTGCAACAATGTATTTCCTCTTATCCGTTGAAAAGAATCTGTAGGCAACATCTATGGTAATTCCTTGCTCTCTTTCTGCAGCCAATCCATCGACTAACAGTGCAAAGTCAATCTCTCCTTCTTGAGTCCCAACTCTTTTTGAATCGGCCTCTAAAGCGGCCAGATGGTCATCAAACAACATGTGTGACTCATACAGCATTCTGCCGATTAGCGTAGATTTACCATCGTCTACCGAACCACAAGTAATGAATCGAAGTAGTTCTTTTTGTTCATGGCTTGCAAGATATGAATCAATGTCAGTAGCAATTAAATCGCTTACGTGAGACATTAGAAATACCCCTCTTGCTTTTTCTTTTCCATCGATGCTGAACTATCAAAATCGATTACTCGACCCTGTCTTTCGGATGTTGTAGTGAGTAACATCTCTTGAATGATTTGAGGTAGCGTATCAGCGTCTGATTCCACTGCTCCTGTTAGTGGATAGCACCCAAGAGTTCGGAACCGGACATTCTTCATTTGAGGTGTCTCACCTTCGTGTAGTGGGATTCTATCATCGTCTACCATTATTAGAACACCATCCCTTTCAACTACGGGTCGTGGTTTGGAGAAATACAGTGGAACGATTGGTATTTTCTCCAAATGTATGTATTGCCATATGTCTAATTCAGTCCAGTTAGATAATGGGAATACTCTTATTGATTCACCGTTCTTCTTCCTTGAATTGTAAACGTTCCACAATTCTGGTCTTTGTCTTTTAGGGTCCCAGCGGTGATTTTGATTTCTAAACGAGAATATTCTTTCTTTAGCCCTCGACTTTTCCTCATCTCTTCTTGCACCGCCAAATGCCACATCAAACCCGTGTTTGTCCAATGCTTGCTTGAGACCTTGTGTTTTCATGACGTCAGTGTGTGTTGAAGAACCATGGATGAATGGGTTCATCCCCATCTCTTTCCCTTCGGGATTAATGTGGACAATCAAGTCAAGACCAAGTTCTTTAGCAATATTGTCTCTAAACTCGACCATTTCAGAAAACTTCCACATTGTGTCAATGTGCATAATTGGAAATGGTGGTTTTGCAGGGTAGAATGCTTTCATTGCGATGTGAAGCATTACTGAAGAATCCTTACCTATTGAATACAACATAACTGGATTTTCTGCTTCTGCGACAACCTCTCTCATGATGTGGATGGCCTCAGCTTCCAATCTTTGTAGATGAGTCATCTTGTCGCGCATTCTATCACTTCAGTGGTGTCGATGCAAATTGACCTCATTCATCAATTCTGGTATCATGTCTTTTGGTAACAAGTCAATGCCACCAGCGGTTTCTCTTCCCCCACCACCAAATTTAGCACAGATTGTTCCAATTCCTGAAGGTCCTCTTAGAGAGATTTTCAAGTGAGCCCCAAGATCGATTGCAATTACGCTTATACCATCGGTTTCGCTATTAATTCTGTGTGCAAAAACACCAACAACTCTTCTTGCCCAAGCCTCGTTTGGAAGAATGTAAATTCCATCTACCTTTTCGACCGACTCAGCATTTGCAATATCTCTATCAAACCCTTTTTTCAAGATATCAAAAGCCTTTGATTGCATAAATTTCTGAGGTGTTTCGGCTTTCAGGCACTCTTTCAACAAATCATCAGGATGATAATGTAAATCCGAAATGTCTTCTCCATATCCGTTATAGTTTAGTAGCTCTCCTAATTCTTTGAATTCCTGCTTCGATGAATGAATTGACAGACCGTCTCCATGAAGGGCTACCTCTGCCCAGTCAGATTCCCTTTCGAGGTATTTCTCAACTAATTTAGCAGTACATACATTGGCTGATGTATCTATGTAAGAACGGATATTTGCAAGATTATCTCCGGCTAAATGGTGGTCAAACCAAATGATATCAATTCCAGCGGAGGATAGGCTTACTGCTCTGTCTTGATTTCTTGCGTGAGAGATATCCATCACTATTACTTCATCTTCAGGTTTAGGGTTTACCCTGTCTAAAAGCATGATATCTCTCTTCACACCTGTGATGCGCTTCCCATCTATCCCGTGCACTAATCCCCACTGGACCATGGAACAAATTCCATCAGCATCGCCATTGTAGGCAAACCAGCGCATGAATATCCGAGATTGACTTCAGAAATGAGGCTATTGATTAAAACTGTAAAAATTACGCCTGATTATATTGCCCTCAATTATATCTATTCCCCTCACTCATCGCACACTATGCGCAGGGAGGTCAGCGTCATGCTTCTTCTTCTCTGCTCGACCATCATTATTCCTTTTGACGCTAGTGCAATCAACATGGGAGGGGAAGATCCAGGAGTAAGTGATGTACCTAACTGGAGGGTCGGTGACAAGTGGATTTATTCGGGATCATTCGACCCAAGTGACTTGATTAGAGACGCTGGAGTTGATGCTACGGTAGGAACGATTACTGGGGATGCTACAACGATAGTAAGGGCACTCAACACCATCAACGTCGACGGAAAAGAAACATTGGTCTACGAGGTTCGACAGAGTGCAAATTTTGACAAAGGAGGCGTGCAACTCGAAACCTATACTGGAAATCTTTTGATTGAATTCCAAGTCGACGAAGTCAGAAGGGTTTCAGATTTTGCAAAGATTTCTTCTGACTTATCGCTTGATGTAAAGTATGTTCCATACGGAATCTCCTCCCTTACGCAGGAAATAGCGGACATCACAATTTCCACGGATTACGACCCGATGAGCGAAGCATATGATTTCCCGTTGAGAATTGGAGAGACGTGGAATACTTCCTACATCTCATCTACATCATGGTCGGGTGCATCCGATTACATCACTCCTTTTCCACAACCAACAAGCGGTGCAAACCACACTAACTATGAAATTACAGATGTAGGCAGACCGATTAGTGAAATTGGAGAACAAATTGGTTATTCGGGATGTAACGCATCGTATTTGATCAAATCTTACGACGATAATGGTACTGAGACCTCTTTTGAATGGTTCTGCCCTGAAGTCAGAAGCTTTGCATGGTTACATACCGAAGAGGACATTGGCTTAGTAATCGATTTTAGGCTGAAACAGTATTTGCCAGTAGAATCGAGCGGTGTTGTAAGTAATGAAAACCCAGGATATAGAAATATGAATTTGGATGTTGAATTATCTTCTGAAATCACAGCTCTGAATACTCCTATTGGAGTTTGGGCTAACGTGACGAATTCTGATGGAACACCTCAATCTGGATTTGATGTAGAAATTCGACATGAAAGCACGGGGTTCTCCACAACCGGAACTACTTCATCCAATGGAAGTTTCTGGACTGAAGTAAATGTTGGAAATGCAACAGACACCTCTGCTACCTCAATTGATTGGTCAAGTCTGGGAATTATCGCAAAAAGCGGGAACATGTTAGGAGTTGCTACAATTACTCTTGATGAAAATATTGTGGGATTAGACATAGTCGCAAGCTTGGAAAGAGCTACAGTCCTTAGAAACAGATCTGGAGATTTATCAACTCTGAACCTCATATCAGGGTTCAATGTATTGCCTGGTGACGAATTAAACATTCAACTACCAGTTTACAATAGAGGGGTTACAGATTCTATGGCTAGTTCCGTGACTATAACACTCCCAGATGGACAACAGATTGTTGACCAGTTGCCAAGTTTGAAACTATACGAGCAGTATATCTTCGAAGTTAATTGGACTATCGATGAAAATAGCAGCATCGATAATCAATCAATCGAATGGGAAGTAGATTCATCACTCAATCCTACCGACGCAAACAGTACTAACGATAGGGCAGAATTGCCTATCTTCATAGGCACTGCACCTACTTTTGTAGCAAACAACATGATAGCCCTTACCAACGAGAAGCTACTGATTGATGCTTCGCAAAGTTTCGATGAAGACGGTGGATATGTTTGGTGCTTTTTCGATATTGAGTATGATGATGGAACGTTTACAACTGCGCACAAAAGAGTTCTGAGAAATGGGTGCTACATCAACTGGACATGGATAGATGATGGCGTATACGAAATTCTCGTTACCCTGACTGATGATGAGGGAGATTCTGTCGATGAAAAAATTGAGGTTCAGATTCTGAATCGTGCTCCGAGTGTTTCAATTATCTCACAAAGAGACAAGGTGAAAGTAGAACACCCCGTCACTTTGCAGGTTTTGGCAAATGATTCTGATTCAGAAGAAGGATGGCCAGGAGTTGTCGACGTATATTGGCCGAATGTAAATTGCAAAGAAGGATATTACACTCGAAAGTGTACTACTACGGCATGGGAAGAAGGTATGCATACATTCACAGCAGTTGGAGTGGATGATGATGGAAATGAAACCTATGCTACAATCGATATCGAATTTACCAATATAGCACCCCACGATGTTGCTGTAACTATGTGGGACGAGAACGACAATCTCATTTCCGCTGAAGGTCAAATGACTTGGCAAGTTCAAGAAGATCAGGTTGTAGAACTTCAAGCGAGAGCCGAAGATTCAATCGATGATTTATCGACTCTGAGGTATGAATGGTCACTTGGAGTTGAAACAGACGGAAGAACCTCAGTTATCCCTGCGGTATGGAATACTGCGGGAATGAAAACTATACTCGTCAAAGCAATAGATTCGCAAGACAGCGATAGTGGCTGGGTAGAAAGGTGGGTAAATGTTCAAAATGTCCAACCTATGATTGAACCTCTTCCTGAAATTTTGCCTGTTGCAGAAGGTCAAACAGTCACTCTCAGTGGAAATGCGTGGGATACAGAGTCTGACATGCAGGACCTCGTCGTATGTTGGGATATTGACCCTGGTATGGATTCAGATGGAATCGGTTCTG
>JAPOHM010000072.1 GCA_029979405.1 Methanobacteriota archaeon | reverse complement strand
GAGCCACCCTTTTTCGCTGATTTTGAATTGGAGGGTGGGGCTCTGATTGCATTGATGATTTTTTCTACTTGAGTATCTTGTAGCTTGTTTGTATCTCTAAGCGTCATTCTGTCCAATGAAACGAGTAGAGGCTTTTGGAATCCCTTGATGTAATAATTTCCTGAATCGCCGCCCTTTTTTCCTTTGTTTTGCTTGCCTTTGCGATTTTTACTGCCTTTGGCTACGCCCGCCCTGCTTGCGCCTTGCTTCTTGTCTATGGAAGTGGGTGTAAGCATGAACATCTCATTCATGTGTAGCATGAAAGAATCTGGTTCAATGGAATATTCTCTTTCCATGTCCTTTAGGTAGGCTAGTGCTTCTTCGTAATCGCCTGATTTGTAAGCCTGAGCGATTTTTACTGCTGCCTCGTAAGCACCCAACAGTATTTCATTCATACCTCCTTTTCTTGATAGCCTTACTCTGTCGTTTCGTGTTCCGTGATGTAGCGTTAGACTGAATTTTTCGATATTGCCCTTTTCCACTATTGTTACGATGTTTTGCAGAATGTCGTGTTGAGAAGGAGTGAGATAGAAATGGTCTTCGAATACTTGGGAATAAAGAGCAGGGTCGTCCATGAATAGCTGATTTATTGTCATTCTGTTGTATCTGTTCTGGGGCAGGTAGTTCAACAACTCAGCGTGCAGTCCAGTTGCGTCGTGAATCGTATAGCCTGTTGGCATCTTTGGCTTCAAGAAGTCAGACCAAACCTTTCTATCGCTATTGTCATCGAGTTTCGATGCTTCATTTGAGCCTGTGATAATGTAGTAAATTAGATCCCCTATTCGTAGAGCTTCCATTTTGTCGAATTTTGGCGGTATGTGGCGCATGTATTCTTCATGCGTGGTGTCCAAATAGCCCCACATTTGTATGAATGAGAGTATTGAATCTCTCGCAGATATTGGAACATTTTGAGTTTCGATGTATTTCGACATTTGCGCTTTAGTTCTGGTATTGATGAAGTTCACGATTTCATCAATAGTTTCGCTTCCCACGATTGGGCCTGACGGCTGGTATGGGTTTGCCTTAATTTTCACAGGTTTTCTTGAGGCCATTTCACACACCTCAGATTTCTTCTATGCCCGTTAATGCGTCTGCTATTGAGGGTCGAGCATCTATTTCTGCCTTTTTGATGTCACTTAGTGCCTCGAAGCCGTATTTCCCTAAAATGAAGAGTCCGAATCCAGCAAGAGTTAGTTCCCCCCAAGATGCGCCCGTAATGCCACCTGCAAGTTTCCCTAGTTTCCCCTTCGTCGTTCCCATCTTTTTGTATATTCCACCGTTCATCATTTCTGATTTCCTTTCACCAAACAAATTTCTCTTACCAGGAGTGGTCTTTGAAGGGTGGAAGTTAGGCGTATATTGCTCCACTCTGATATTACTTGCTGGATCTTCTATATTCGCTATAGTTGGTTCTGGCTCAAATGAATGCATAGGACGGCCTACCCAGAACGAAGGCTCTTCGGGCATCCTGTATGTTGGGAATTGTTGCGTTTTCATAGTCTCAACAACCCTCATACCATCTCCTGTGTTGTCAGTTTTTACTACGGTCATCGTGCGCCCTAAGTTGGTGTTAGTTGTGAAAAAGGAATCTATTTGCGACATTCCTGTGTCTCTTTTCAGCACTCTTCCGGCTTTGTTCAGAGTCCTGTCCATCTCAGCATGGACTATTGCGTTGTCTGTAAAATCATCCAATGCCTTTAGTTGGCCTTCGAATAATGATGTGGATTTTCTCCCGATCAACATATCAAGTTCTGAGAAGTCTTTTGTTGAGATGGACCCCTCCTTTCTTCCCGCTTGCGCTTCTGCAAGTAGCAGAGACCGCGTAGTTTCTCTTTCTGCTATTGCCGCTTTGTTTCTCTGGATTACAGATGTGTGGTAAATTCTTGCTAAGTCTTCTTCTAGCTTGCTTAGGCCTACCTTCATCGTCTGAATAGCCGTTGCTCGCTCTTCTTTGCTTCCATATAGCGGAATTGCAGAGAGCACCCTGTCTCTGTTTCTATCTATGTCTATTCTTTGTTTCTCATCAATGTAGGACAGAACGGGTTTGTATTGTTCGATTAATCTCATCCATGATTCCATGAATTTTGTGCGAATCCCATCGAAGGATTCCATCCCTGCGTTAGTTGCGCCTAACAGGAATAAATCCTCTCTTGAATTATGCATTGCTGATAGATCCGACAATATCGCCTCTATGTCGTCTTTCGCATCCATCCACATTGATTCCGAAACTATCTCTGGTTTGCCCTTTGACTCGATTATGTATGATGTTGTAATGGCGTTAATTTGGGTTGTTTTTTCCGTGTTGAGATACTTCTCGACACCCAGCCTTTTTGCCATATTTTCGATTTCGGATTTCTTAGCATCTGATAGCGCGTCAGCTTGCATGTTGCTCGCATAGTGGTATAGGACTTAAGGAAAACCCGTTACGCCGTTACGCAGTAACGCCTATGTTGCCATGCCCGTAGAGAATGCTGAACCAAATAAACCCCCGATTACAGGGGCAATAGTGACGATTCCTACTGCAAATGCGAGATAAACAACCACTGGAGGAGTTGCCATTGCAAAGTCACCCCATTTTTCAAATTGGGGTAAATCTCCAAACTCTTTCTCTACCCCAAAAATAGGTTCCAGAAGCGGTATTTCTGTAGTTGCGAAGTCATAAGCGGTGGCTCTTGTTCCGTCGTCTTTCACATACGGCCAAAGAGAAGAGGGTGTCGCCCTTGAGAACGGGGCGATTATGTCTTTTCCACCTACTTTACCATCTGTAAGAGATAGTGGGTTTGGGAACGCTTCCATCACGATTTCTGAAAATTTATCGGAGTCTTCGTTCGTTGTGGTGATTAATACATTTCTTGCTGGTTGGGTCCGTGTTTTTTCTTTGGTGGGTAAGATTAGGTCGAACGCCTCCTGATACGGGTCTGTTATCAACCCATAGCCAAAATCAAGAGCATCGTCTACTAAACCGAAGACCATCATTCCACCTGTCCAGAGGGTAGTAAAAGTTGCTCGTCGTCATCTTCTATGACTGTGAATTCTGCTTCTTGGATCTCATCTTCAATTTCGTTCTTTGCTTCGAATATACCCGCTGTGATTTCACCAACGCCTTCTATGCCTTCTCTCACGCTTTTTCCTACCGTGTCGATTGTAGTTGGCATTAGCTTTAGGAATGTTTTAGATGTTTTACCAACGATTGTAGTTCCTATTAGTGCTACCCCAAGTAGTAATCCTAATCCAACAGGCCCGTTAATCAAGTTGAACCCTACTCTCTTGATACTAAACGCTCCATCACCAACTTCATGTGCGTAAATGCGTGTGCCATCGTTCTTTGTGAAAAGATTGAATGCGTCTGGAATGAAATCCGCTGTTGAGGTTCTTGTGACTGCTTGGGGATAAATGCGCTCATACGCCCTGCTTGGTATTGTTTTCAAGCCTTTGCCTGATAGGTCTTCCATAGCCATTCGATAGAACTCTACAGCGTCTTGGTCTACTCCTGGACTTCGCACGAAAAATTCTGGCTTTAGATACAAAGCATCTGCGTTTCGTGGATCGTCTTCATCTAAGAATGCGAAAGCGGTTGAATCCGGGCTGGTTACTGCTCCGTCATTGTTTGGGTCTAAACAATATTGATTGAACGATCTTGGTTGTGGCAAGGCCGCTTTTCGTAGCTCGAATGCTTCCATTGATTCGCCATCCACTCTTTCAGCGTTAGATATCGCTTGTTGCCGAAGAGTAGTTTCTTTTCGCCACATCAATAGGGCGTCTGTCCGTATTGTTGAGCTAGTTGTTGCCATTTTATTTCCTCCCGATAAATCCTGTTGAGACTAATGCGTTCGTAGTTACCCACGACTGATATGCCATAAAACCGAATAGCATTGCGCCTACAAATTTTTCTCTTTCGTTTGTTAATGGACTACCTAAGACACCAACAGTAAGACCACTATACAAGGCGATTTCTGCTGTGTTAGAAACTAACGCCAATTTATCTGTCGCTGGCTTTCTTGCCATAAATTTCTGGTAGTTCTTTAGGAAAGGCCTTTTCGAATAACCGACTCTTGTTTTCAAACCCATTCAACCACCCAACCAATCACCGCTTTCATACGGGTTTTCCATTAGAATAGGAGGATAGGAAAGTATTTCCTCAACCGTGCGCGTATTCCCTAAACCAGTCATTGAGGGGGTTCTTTCTACTTCAACCGACGGTGGGAGATATGCCTGGTAGCTGTTCCCGTCGATTGTTAAGTCGAAAGGTAGTGTGTCGATTCCAAATCTTTTATCGTAGTCGTATGAGTCTATTCCCGCATTAGTCCAGCTTTCCCAATTTTCTCCCGCTACGGGCATAGATGGGCCGTTTCCACGAGCCATCAACATTGCTTCTGCTTGGGCTTCTTCCAAAGTGTAACCATCCCCCACTCTTACTGCTTTACCCGTCAATATGGACATAATAGCAGAACCCTGAACTCTGGTTTCTATCGGGGAATCCAACACCTGCGAGAGTGGGGCAAAGCCCCCCATTCCGTCGCCAACCATTATCTGCCGGTCTAAGATAGATTCCTCATCTCTATGCCATGTAAAAAATTCGTGCGTGGTGTTGGGGTCGTTCTCGTTTCTGATATCATCCCAGTCCTCTGCCACAACTGCCGGTGTATATCTGTCGCCCGCTTGTCCAGATGCTTCTGCAAGCAACTCAATAGTAGGACCGCCAAGTGCGATTCGAGTGACTGTTATGGGATCGGTTTGTCTTCTACCTGCCGTTGGATAGACCTCTATTGATTCGTTAATTCCTAGAATTTGAAGCCCGCCTTCGATAAGTTCGTTGGAATCGTTGGAATCGTTGGAATTAGAAGTGCCGTTAGATGGGCTGTCCACGACTTCTACTTTTTGCAGTTTCACTTCTGCTGTGTCGAATATCACTTTTGATGTGTTGGTTGATTCGCTCCCCGGCCAACCTGCTTCTGCACTAGGCACGAACATTTCCCTCATTAGTCTGTAAAACGAGCCTGATTCTGGCTCCTTTCCTTCCAATAGAGGGGGAACTTGTGATTCTAGCCTGTATTCAGATAATTTTTTTCCGTTGTTGCCATGAATCTTAGCACCTACAACCCCAATAGGAGTAGTATCTCTTGAGTCTGTTCGTCGGTAGTAATATGCTGCCGGAACCGAAATAATGCCTAGTTCCTCATTTGTTTCGGTTTGGAGTATTGCATATATCCCAGGAGCAATATCAAAGTTGGCTATACCGTATTCATCAGTCATTACGGAAAATTCTGTTTGAGAGCTTTTCCAATCATTCATGTTTGATGGTTTGATGGTAATGCTAGTGTTACCGTCGCTCCTGACCCATTTTTCATCAATTTGGCTGAACATTTTGCCTTCCAAAGTTAGATTTACTTTCTGGTGATGGGGTAATTCGTCTATTGATGTTGATTGGCTCCATTTTGCCACTATTCTTCCATTCACTTCGACTAAATGATTTGGTAATGGTTCTACAAATATTGGAACGGTTATTGTTTGATCCATACTCAATCCGTTGATGATTAAGGTTTGACTGAGCAATCGTTGTTTATTCTCCGCTTTCATTGTTGGGCTTTCTCTTTCATACTCGGTTGTTGCCATGTCGGAATAAACCAAGACATCGTTCCATTCTCTTTGGTTTCTTACTGCAATTGTGAGATTTACTGAGCCTCTAACTGGTCTATTGTCAAATCTGAAAAGCCTGTGATAATCTTCGTCTGCATTGTGTCCTGGAAGGTTGCTTCCAGATGTGGCTGTTGTATCGTCTTCGAATAGAGTTTTGCCTGTGGAAAATCCATCTGGTTTCTTGCCCATATTTGTTTTCCGCAGCGATTCATAGAAGTTGAAATCGCCTCTTGCCGCTATTGTGTAGGGTAATTTGTGCGTTCCTCCCCTTTGGTCTTTGAAAACTACTTTGATAGAGGCAATAGCTGACTCTTGCATTAGGTTAGAGTAGGGCGATTGTATAAATTCATCATAGGAGCCGTCAAAATCTAGCTCTCTAAATTTCTTTTTTAGTTTTCGTTGTGTCGCCACTATGTCAGATATCACAGTCGGATCTAACAGATTCAATAGAATACTCATTGGGAGCGTTCTAAGTGCTGCTGTTCTGGCTTCTATAGGGTATGAGCCGTATCGCATTCTAGCGTATGATTGGTAGTTTAGGTCTTCATACCATAATAATTGAAACCCCATTGGAACTCCTAAGTCCAATTTGTTCTTTCCTCTTTGCAGATGTCTAGCCAATGTCAAATCTATTGTTTCTCCGTTCATTAAACTCGCATCGAGTTCTTCAAATGAAGGTGCTAATCCACTAGGAGTTGTTGAAAGTTTCTTTGCTAATTCATTTAACCTAGTGTATGCTGTGCTGGCTACTCCATGTGTTTCAAGCAATGTTTCATTTGGAGTTCCTAGATGAGATATGATTGTGTATATTGTTCGCCCGTTAGAATCAACGCCTTGAAGTAGAGATAATTCTTCTACCCTCTTCACTTCAACAGCGTTCATCATTTATTCACCCCATGAACGACTCATCAAAACGATATGCACCACTTGTCCGTGATGATGTAGTTGATGATGTAGAGGCCCCCAGTTTCGTTCCACTTAGTTTGATCCACTTATCATCTAACACTTTGCTCCAGCTTGTGTTATCAGATGGTAGTTTCTTTTTGATTTCCTCTATGGCCTTTTGCTCTTCTGCTCTTTCTAAAATTGGTTTTCCTCTCCACCAACTTGGCCTCCAATTCGGCGGTTCGTGAAATAAATCGTTGTTACTGTTGTTATTGTTCTGGTTATTGATTGGGTTTTGCAATCCGGGGTCTAATGGCACATTGTTGTTATTGTTGCCTGTATTGTTAATACCGGGGAGATTAGCCACACCGTTGTTATTGTTCTGGTTATTGATTGGGTTTTGCAATCCGGGGTCTAATGGCACATTGTTGTTATTGTTGCCTGTATTGTTAATACCGGGGAGATTAGCCACACCGTTGTTATTGTTCTGGTT
>JAPOHM010000193.1 GCA_029979405.1 Methanobacteriota archaeon | reverse complement strand
GTAATTCCTCCATATTTGGCTGTTACTAACCAATAAAAAGGAAAACTATTATCATCTATTCCTGTAAAATCTTTGCCTGACCATTCAATTTCCCAAGAAAGTACATTAGATTTTCTAATAGGATCAAAATCTAATGATGTAGATTTTATTGTTTATTCAACAACATTTTGTCCATATTGTGTCGCTGTCAAGCGTTTGTTAACCTCAAAAGGTCTTTCTTTCCACGAAATCAACTTTGATCACGAACCAGATGTTCGATACCAGGTGGTTGAAGAAACGGGTCACAGGACTGTGCCAGTAGTTATTGACAATAGAGGTGAACAGCCTATGTATATCGGAGGTTTTGACGAAACCTCAGTTTATCTCAAGTAAGAAATGCATCACTGCAGGGATGTTTTTTGTTAAGAGTGCTCGTGCCGGGATTTGAACCCGGGTCGCCGGAATGAAAACCCGAAATGATGGACCACTACACCACACAAGCAGTAGTCCCCCCCGAGTGATTATTGTTCATGAATGTTATTGTCAAGAGACAAACCATTCCACCATCTAAAACCGAAGTACGTAATCCCAATTGTTGCGATTAGTATTATTCCAATAAAGATTTCATTATCGAGAAGCCAATTGATGGAATCAAGGGCTTTTTGTCCGTATAAACCGATTAAAATCGCTTCCAACCCAAATCTGAGACCCCGTCCTACTAAGCCCGCTAAAACAAACGGTTTGATCTTCATCTCTCCCATTCCAGCGGCCCATCCGAGTACCTTGTATGGTATAGGTGAGAACGCAGCAATGAATATTCCAACAGTGCCATATTTTATTGTAAGAATCTCAATTTTTTCAAGATGTCTTTCTGCCTTGAATTTTACAAATAGACTTCTTCCCCATTTCTTACCGATCAAGTACCCTACTAAACTCCCAAGTACGCTACTTATCGTTACCACGAGCCAAAGCCACAAGATGAGGGAAGTTGATTCATCAGCGTTAACGAGCATTGGAAGATACAGTAAATCTGGCGGTACAGGTTGAATTATCGCCTCGGTAAATGAAAGGGCTCCGAGGCTGAGCCATCCGAAACCATCGAACCAATCGATGATGGTCTCTTTCCACGACATCATGTAGCCGGAAAACAACCACACGCATGAACCCTTTTGTAAACGAAGTCTTGATTGGGAGATATCTCAAGGGTATGTACAATGCCAGTATTGGATACGGCCGCTTTACTTCATTGGCCAGTTGAGAAAATAATTGGCAATATTGTAGCAAATAGTCAGATGGCTGAACTTGAGAAACTTTCACCTGAACGTGCTATGTTGATTGAGACGCTTGAAATTAATTGGAAAACAACATCCACTGAGAGTGCGGAACGAGCGGCATCCAAAACAGGTGACCTTCCGAGACTTAGCCCGGTTGATTTGGAAATATTATCCCTGGCTATTGAGTCAGAGGAAATATTGTACACTGACGATTATTCAATTCAAAACGTATGCAGGTTTCTTGGTTTAGAGTTTGAGCCAGTGTTTAACAAAAAGAGCAGAGAACAGTGGTTTTGGCAATTAAAATGCGTAGGTTGCAGGGCTGAAAAAGAAATCGAATCGCAAAAAGAAGAGACCTGCGACATATGCGGTTCTCAAATGAAGGTCAAAAAAATGAGAAGATGATTATTCTTCAGCGGCTTCAATTTCTTCCTGAACTTCTTCAACAGTCTTTCCTGAGGGGTCGATTCCTGCCGCTTCAGCTTTTTGTGCTACGTCAACCTCGATAGTCTTCCCATCATTTTCCAAATCTGCTTCAGTATTTTGTGTTGAAGGTGAGCTTGTCACTTCATTCAATCCTTTTTGGAATTCTCCTTTTGACTGGCCAGCGGCTCTTGCTAATTTTGGCAACCTTTCTGCACCAAATAGTAGGAAAAAGATTGCAAGTAGTACCATTATTTCGAAAGGTCCGAATCTCATTCTGCTCCCTCTTGTATAATCCGATTCAGTCTTTCTTTGTCAATTAATCGGAGGTTAACCGCCAGAAACCGGAGGAAGTAGAGCAATTTCATCACCATCGGTTAACGGATGGTCCTCAGACACAATACTATCATTTACCGATATAGATAATGAATTATTCAACCATTCCTCTACACCTAACTCCTCAATAAGATACCTAACCGATGAGTTCGGAGGAATGGTGACCTCATGAGCCCTTCCTCCAAGTCTTTCAGCTATCGGACCAAAAGCGAGTACTTTGACTTGCATATTAGGGCTAACAAGCACCAACTTATCAACACGAGGCTATCTGTGTGTAATAATGGCGACCGCATTGGAATGTCAGGGATTGTGGAAATTATACGAAATGGGTGAGGAGAAAATCCAAGCCGTTCGAGGCATTAATCTTTCAATTCAACAGGGAGACATGATTGCAATAATGGGACCATCGGGTTGTGGAAAGACCACTTTGCTGAATGTATTATCTGGAATTGATGAGCCTTCTGCGGGACAAGTTATGATATCAGGAAATCCACTTTTTGGAATCAGTGATGACGACCGAACCAATATCAGAGCGAGGGAGATGGGATTCATTTTCCAAAAATTCCACCTTCTTGATGTTATGACTGCTATTGAAAATGTGGAAGTCCCACTCCTACTGATGGGAAATTCACCAACAGATGCGAGAGAGAAAGCATTGCAAGCCTTAGAAAAAGTAGGTCTTAGCGATAGGTCTAAACACAGACCTACTGAATTGTCTGGTGGGCAACAACAAAGGGTTTCCATTGCAAGAGCAATTGTTCACTCTCCATCAGTTATTCTTTGTGATGAGCCAACAGGTAACTTAGATTCTGAAACTTCCAATCAAGTCATGG
>JAPOHM010000070.1 GCA_029979405.1 Methanobacteriota archaeon | reverse complement strand
TTCCTGGTTCTTGGGTACCAAAGAAAATTAATGCAGAATATGCCAAATCAGTTATTGATTCAACAGTTCAAAGTGGTAAATTATACCGTGAAGGGCTGGGAATGATAGCCAGTGAAAATATTGTATCACCGATGGTTCAAAAGGTAGTTTCAAGCGATTTACATGGCAGGTATGCTGAAGGATTACCATACAAAAGGTACTATCAGGGATGTGGAGATTTTGATAGTATCGAGGACCTTGGTATAAACTTAGCAAAAAAAGTATTCTCTGCAAAATTTGCTAACATTCAGTCTACAAGTGGAACAGTCTCTAATATCGCAGCACTCAAAGCCTTAGCATCACCCGGTGATTCTATTACAGCAGTGTCAACGGCAGATGGAGGTCATATCTCACATGCGAGAATGGGGGCCGTTGGTTTGCGAGATCTTAATCTTTCAACATATCCTTGGAACGAGGAAAGAATGGAGCCCGATATCGATGCATCAGCAGAATTAATTCGAGAAGTGTCTCCGAAAGTAACACTTTTTGGGCAGTCTGTATTTTTGTTTCCTACTCCGCTGAAAGAATTAGCAGATGTCGCTCATGAAGTTGGATCGACTGTTATGTACGACGGAGCCCATGTCCTTGGTTTAATTGCAGGGGGTTGCTTTCAATCACCTTTTGAAGAAGGTGCAGACATAATGACAGGTTCATCACACAAGACTTTTCCAGGGCCTCAAGGAGGATTCATTCTTTCCTCCTCCGAGGATGAAAAATTCCAAAGAAGATTGAACAATGCAGTTTTCCCTGGAACCTGTTCTTCTTACCATTTACATCACGTAGCTGGTAAGGTTATTGCATTAGCTGAATTTCTTGAATATGGTGAAGAACTTTCTAAGAATACAGTTGCTAATGCTCAAGCCTTCGCATCATCACTTGCAGCAGAAGGCTTTGATGTCCTTGCTGAATCCAGAGGATACACTGCTTCACATCAGGTGTTGACGAGACATGGAGAGTTAGATTCCGGTGCTGGAGCAAAGGCTGCAAAATTACTTGAAGACGCTGGAATTATAACCAACATGAACATGCTTCCTGGTGATACAAAAGCAATGTCGCCTTCTGGATTGAGATTAGGTGTTCAAGAATTAACTCGTGTAGGTATGGGTGTTGATGAAATGCAAGACGTGGCTAAGTTTTATGCAAGGGTATTAATCAATAATGAAGATCCAAATTCAGTGAAAGAGGACGTTCGAGAATTCAAATCACGATATCAAGTTATTAGATACTGCTTCAATGACGAAGAAGTAAGTGGATATCCGTTGTGAATATCATGCCATTAATCGATGAAGATACGAGCCAACTCGATATATCTCTGATGAAATCAGTCTCAGAAGCATTTTGCTACGAAAATGGCGTTATTACAGATAGGTTTGGTACTAGCTGGCTTCTTTGGAGAAAAGATGAGATTGAATCATGGTGGAGAATTTTTGAAGAAATATTAAACCAACCATTAGGAAGAAAACTTGCTAATTCAGCTTGTGATGTTGAAGAAAGTTTACTTTTATTAGAAAACCTAGAAACTGGACCTTTTTTCAAGACAAAGAAATTACAAAACCATATCAAACTAAGGTGGAAAAATAATGGATGGGGAAGGCCAGATTTCAGCAATAATTCGATAAATTCATCTGGATTGAGTTCATTATTTTCAGGTTTGTATCAAGCTTCTGTGGAATGGATTTACAACAAAAGGTTCAAAGTCACTTGGCAGGATGTTAATTCCGAAGTAATCTTGCTTGACGTTGTTGAAAGTAATGTGAACATCTCACCAATAGAATCCGGTGAAAAAATATTCCATTCGAGTTCGAAACTCGTTTTAGATTTAGAAGCAGGTTGGAAGATAGACGGGCAAAAATATCATCTTTTACCCACTAGATTATTTTCAAGGCTTCGTGAATCTTGCACAGGCATACAATCAGAAATAAACCAGGATGAGAGGTTTGGATGGCCTGATTTTGATGACATTTCTCTTGCTATGGCAATGGCAAGTAGGCAGAATTTCATACTTGGAGAAGAGCTGTTTCTTGCGGCAGATGAAGAAGGATGGATATCAAATATTAAGGAAACATTCTCTAAGAAAGGATACGGTAAAGTCAACTCTTTGTCCTATGTCGATGACCATGGTGGTGTAAAAATATTGGTCGAGAACTGTGTCTCTATACCGCTCCTTACTGGATATCTTTCAGGTGCTTGGACCAGGTGTGAAGGTAGGCCTGCCAAAATTTCCGTAATCAGTAAAGGTTTATTGCAAGAATTCACAATAACAAGCAAGCAAAAAATCGCTTGATATCTCAAAGATAGCGACATTTTAATTGCGCAATTATCATCAATGTTTATGACTGTGATTGAATTGGGTTGTATAGCATTAGCGTGCAGGGTGTATTAAAATGTCAATGTCTCACAACCAAATGGCTTACGTAGCGATAGTGTCAACCTTGATATTCGGTTCTCTGTTTGTAGGTGCTACAGGTTTCTTCCAAACGAGTGACGGCGTTGGAGATTACGAATCAGCAGCCACCGATGATATAATCGGCGATGGAAGTAACACAGGACTTGCTTTGGATACCGATGGAGATGGATTGCCTGACGCCATCGAGGCTCAATATGGAACTGATCCTAACGATCCAGATACAGATAAGGATACTATGTCAGATGGTTGGGAAGTAGAAAACGGACTCAATCCGTTGGATAATGGTGAATCTGATGACTTGGATAGCGATCCAAGCGAGGCAAATTCTGAAGACGCGGAAGTAAATGAAGAAGATGACTCATGGCCAGATCCCGATGACGGTCCTAAGGGTGACCCAGATAGGGACGGCTTGATCAACTCCGTGGAGATTACAGAAGGAACAAATCCTCGATTAGCGGATACCGACGGAGACGGATTGAATGACAAATGGGAAGTAACCTACAAACAAACTGTGGTACACCCTGCTGGAAATTACACTCTTTTCGATCCTCTTTCTGGAAATTGGGATTGCGTAGAGTTAACAATGGGAATGACTGAAATTTTGGAGGATTACTTCACCGGTGACAATGGCTTACCGAGTTGGGATGACCTTGCCAATGCGAGAGGCGAACATTCATGCGACCAAGTCTTAGATTCTGATTCAGACGGTTTATTCAACTTGGAAGAAGAATCCTATGGTACCAATCCTACCTTAGCGGATTCAGATGGAGATTTGTTGTCTGATATTCAGGAGATATCAAACGGAACAATTAGCCATGCAAAAGCTACAGGCCAAGATTGTGGTGTGCCTCTTATCGACCCTATTTTCAGAGTCGCGCCATTTTCATCGCATGCATTGGAGCACGGGCTTTCTTGGTTCAAGGAAGACATGGATGGTGATGGGCTGATGAATGGGCCATCGGACTGGGATACTGATGGAGATGGAATGCCAGATGGTTTCGAGTTCTGTTATTCAACAATAAATGACCATCCTGCTTACAATACTGCTGCAGCAACCGCAGGTTCCCAACTCTTGGACCCAGCAAATAACTCAGATGGGTATGGTGATTGGGATGAAGATGGAATGAACAATGTTGAGGAATACAGAGTTGCTTGGACATTTGGTGAAGAAAAGTTCACATCGCCTTGGCATGAAGATACCGATGAAGATGGTATGCCTGATGGTTGGGAGGCAAACAACGGATTAGACCCTAGAGACGGTTCTAACGGAGATGAAGACCCAGATAGGGATGGATACGACGTAGACGGAGATGGAAGTGTAACCTATGATGCCTTAGAAAATACAGCTAAGGTCATCAATGTAAATGTTGTAGAAGATGATTATGTTGACGCAAATGAAACAATCTTGACTCTTCAAGTAATCCTGTCAGGTGGAAATCCTGTTTCAGTGCCAATTAGGGCTCCTGTAAGCGGTTATGTTTACGCAGTTCACGTTGATACAACCGATAACAAACTCGTCGAAAGTAGACTTGATGTTCTAGTTGAGATTGTTGAAGAAGAAGAACGATTCACTAATTTGATGGAATACAATGCCCGTGACAAAGACGGTGATGGAATAGTCGACGGTCGTTCCACCGATCCTCTAAATCCAGACACTGATGGCGATGGATTAAGAGATGGTATCGAAGTTATGGGTTGGGACATCCTTGTTGTTAACAGAGGTGTTCAATATGTTCACGTTACTTCCGATCCAGGATTGTGGGACACTGATGGTGATGGCCTTTCCGATTACAAGGAATTCAATGATGTCTGTGACACTGGTTCAAACGCTTCTAACGCTGATACAGATGGTGATGGATTAGGAGACCAAGCAGAAGCACTAAACGGGTTTTCTTGGTATGGTGAAGAATATTTCACAAGTCCTTGTATGTTTGACACCGATAATGATGGACTTGAAGATGGTGAAGAAGTAATTCTTGGAGCTGACAACTTCTTGACCCATGCTAACAATTCAGACACGGATAACGATGGACTGATTGACGGTCACGAAGTTCTATTTGTTCCTCGTCCTTATCAAAATCCAACCAATCCGTTGATTAATGACACTGATGGTGACGGAATGCTCGACGGCTGGGAAATGCAGGTCGAGTCTCTTGAAGACAATACTAAGTCACATTCTTTGTGGGTGGCAACAGATTTGTGGTTACCTCCAGGATGTGACTCCATGGTTGAATGTGGATTGGACTCAGGTGGATACATGTGGAAGAATTGGCTTGGTGGATTTATATTGGAAAAGAAGTACGAAGTACATGAAATGAACCTAACCAATTTCATTGTCCCAACAAATCCACTTTGTGGTGGTTGTAATGGTAGATGGGCTTTGGACCCATCAGAAAACTCATTGAAGGATGATACATATGACATAGATAACGATACGTTAGCGAATGGTGCAGAGGCTCCTGACAGATGGAATACCAACCCTGTCGATGATGACACAGATGGAGACTTACTTCCAGATGGTTGGGAAGTCACATATTCAGAAGAAGCACTCAATAACGGATTGTTCGATAACACCACAGAGGGAGCAAGCGGAGCTCGTGGTATAATGGACCCAGCATTAAAAGATTCAGATGGAGATGGAATCGATGATGGAATGGAAGACCCTGATAACGATGGTCTAAACAGAAGTGGACTAATTGCAAAGTACTGCCCGTCTTACGATGATCCATCATCCAGCAACTGTCACATTAACCCAGATACCCCAGATGGAAAGGCATTTTACGATAATTTAGAGAATTATACAAGCTATGAAGAATTTGTGAACGGCACTAACCCAATTAGGAATGACACTGATGGTGATGATTGGAATGATGGTCCAGAAGTATACTACCAGGACCATGATGATGATGGTATGGCTACTGGATGGGAATATTATTTCAATTTCGACCCATATGATGGAGCAGATCGAATGGTTGACACAGATGGAGATGGACACATCAATTATTGTGAATACAAGTGGGATACCAATCCTAGAGACATCAATAGCTTCCCAACGCAAGGGCAACTCTGTAACGCATTCGAGGAGTAGTGAATGAAAAATTCATTGCGTTTTAGTGTTTTACTGATCGCAGTATTATCTTTGATTACATTGATTGATAATGTGTCTGCTTTTTCTGAAGATGAAGAAATAACCAGCCAAGTTGAAAATGGTTTTTGGGTAAATGAAACATTGAATATTTCTGGTTCAACAACAATCAATCCACAAAGCGCACAATGGGTAATTTACAACGTCACAGAGCCATACATTAGTTGGCCAGTTGTCGCATCAGGTGAATTTTTTACTTCTGCTATTCCAATCTCTGAGGGTATATGGATTTGGAATATCGAAGTAAATTTATCAGGAATAAAATGTACTTGTTGGCTGGAAATTAATCAACCAATTGAACTCGACAAATCATTCTTTAACCGAATATTCTTTGTTGGAGATGGCCCACATAACCCCATTGTTTCTCCACATCATGAACTTCAGTTGTTTTTGGATGAAAATCTGGAGTTAACAGGTCAAGGAATTATTTCGGAGGGAACGATTACAAATACCAAAATTAAGTTGGAATGGTGCTATTCTCCACAAGGCGCTTGCACTGGTGACATCGGAATTTCAGAAATAGTGCCACAATGGACAGGTTCAAATTATACATTCACACTAAATGCCACAGAATTAGAACTGTATGATGGAGTATGGAATTTTACTTACTATATGCAGGATGAATTCTTACGGCATTCACCAAAGATATCTGTAAACTTATTCGTAGACCAAACAGATCCAGTAGTTGAACTGATTGCTCCAACAAATGCGCAAGAAGGAGTTGCTGTATTCATCGATGGTAGTGGCTCGCGTGATGGCGTTTGGGGAAATAACCTACAGACACTATGGTACATAACAAAACCTGACGGATCAATTAGTGTAATTACATCAAATTCAACTCAGAAGTTTACACATACGATAGTTCCTCAGTATTCGGGCAATTATACGATTAGGCTTGACATTTTTGATGCAGTGGGAAGAACTGCATCGCAAAGCTTGATGATTAATGTTGAAAACTTAGAACCAACAATTCAATTTTTTATTGATGGTATGGATATTACCGATTCTGATAACTGGAGAAGTGAGTATGGGGATGAAATAAACCTTGAGGCCAATATCTCTGATAGTGAACTTGATATTATTGAAATGAAATATGCATGGTATCTAGATGGAGAAGTAATATCAACTAACCAAAACGCTACTCTTCCGTCATTAAGCATTGGTTCATTTGTTGTGATTCTTGAGGTAGAAGACAACGACGGAGCAACATCAAGTCATGAAATACAGGTTATTGTAGAAACTCAGGATACGCAAGTGGAAAGCATGTTCGTTGAGGTTACAATAACAATAATTGTTATTTTGATTCCGATTCTACTTAGTGCATTTGCTTTTTACAAACAAAAAAGTTCAGTTTCTAAAATGCCAAAATGGGAAGGTATGGATACATCTGATAGTAGCGAAAAGAGTGATGAAGTTGATGATTGGAATTAATGAAAGAACACCCATCAAATCAAAGGACTGAAAAAATATAACCCTCACCGCTTGATTATGTGGGAGGAGTCTCTACTTGCGATTGG
>JAPOHM010000159.1 GCA_029979405.1 Methanobacteriota archaeon | reverse complement strand
TGTTTACGGATTCATTATTCTGATTTGCTCAATCAAAATATTTGGCCGTCCAAGAAATATATTTACTGGAACACGATCAAAAGTTTCTGGATTGTTAAATTACTCTCTAGTACTGTTTGCAGTTTTCCTCATAACCCCTGGATTGGAAGCTATTTCAGGACTCGCCCCTCAACCACCAGAACTGGTTCTAACCGAGGAAAAATTCTCTATAGAAACGGAAGTATACCAATATCCAATGCCTAACGAGGTTGAGGAGATTAGGGGCGATATCGAAGGAGATATTGATTTCTCAATATACCTTGTCAGACCTGAAAAAAGCCAAAGTGAGGAATCCCCATTGGCAATATTACTTCACGGATTTGCAAATCCGGGCTACTCCTCGTACACTGATTGGGCTGAAACTTTAGCAAAAAGAGGCGTTACTGTAGCCTACATACAATACCCTTCAGACGTTTGGCCTGAAGGCCATGACACATACACGCTTCATGAGCAAGATGGAATGTCTAACCATCCATTCCATGTGCCAAGAATAAAAGCTATTACTTCGGCTCTAATTCATCTTGAATCGTTAATTGATAATAGGGTCAATACTGACTTTTTGCTCATAGGAGGCCATAGTTTAGGAGCAGGATATTCACTAATCGCCCTGGATTGGGCACTACAAAAAGGATGGGGGAGCGATTCCCTAGTAGTCGACCTCGAAGCACCATATGCAAGGCCTGTCCAATCACATTTACAAGTAAACCTTAGTTCAATACCTGAAAACTTCATCGGACACGTCGTGGTTAGTGAAGACGACATGAGTGTGTCTGATTGTTTTGGAGTCCATCACCAATCACTGCTAGGAGAAAAATCACTACTACTCGAGATACCAAGTGATCGCTATGGATATCCTAGGTTAGTTGCAAGTCATTACTTACAAGCTACAGAAACACACGACACTCTTGCTGATTGGGGATTCTACAAGAGAGTTGCATATCAAGCCGAGTGGTTGAATGCGAGAATGTATAACGATGTCGTGAGTGAGTATTTAGCCAAAGAAAAATTGTCAAATAACGACGATGCGAAATACATGGGCAAGTGGTCTGATGGAATGAAGGTAAAAGAGATTAAAATATACGAAGATGCAATCAATACAGATACATTCGACTATTGTAAAACTTGGACAGGCCCAGATTAAGAATTTCTTGTGAACGCTTGTATTCCAGTTATGTATCTTCCAATTATCAAATTGTGAATATCATGGGTCCCCTCGTATGTTTTCACGGATTCTAAGTTAGCCATATGCCTCATGACAGGATATTCGTCTAAAACTCCGTTTGCCCCATGAATGTCCCTCGCTACTCTTGCAATATCGAGAGCAATATCCACATTATTCATCTTAGCTAAGCTGATTTGCTCATTGAACCAAGTACCATCATCCTTCTTTCTTCCAAGATGGTAGGCGAGCAATTGTCCTTTGGTGATTTCTCTTAGCATCCAAGATAATTTATTTTGAACCAATTGATACGATGCGATTGGTTCGCCAAATTGAATTCTTGAAAGAGCGTACGTCTTTGCTGAATGGAAACAAGCCATTGCCGCACCGAGAGCGCCCCAAGAAATCCCAAACCGTGCATTGTTTAAACAAGAAAAAGGACCTCTTAGACCTTTTACACCGGGCAGAATTCTATCTTTCGGTATCTTACAATCTTGGAATACGAGTTCACTTGTGACACTCGCTTTGAGGGAATGCTTTCCTTTCATTTCAGGAGCTGTGAATCCTTCATCGCCTTTCTCGACGATAAATCCACGAATTACTCCATCCAATTTTGCCCAGACTATTGCTACATCAGCAATGGTACCATTCGTTATCCACATCTTTGCGCCGTTTAGTAGGTAATGGTCACCCATATCTTCTGCTTTGGTGATCATATCGCCAGGATTCGAACCGTAATCTGGTTCGGTTAATCCGAAGCACCCAATCCATTCGCCTGAAGTCATTTTTGGCAGATAATGTTCCTTTTGTTCCTCGCTACCGAAATCCCATATTGGATACATTGCTAAAGAACCTTGAACACTTGCAAAGGACCTGAGTCCTGAATCTCCTCTTTCTAGTTCCTGACATATTAGGCCGTATGCGACATAAGAGAGTCCGGGGCACCCGTAGCCCTTGAGTGGAGCGCCTAAAACACCCATTTCTCCCAAAGCCACTCTCCATTCATCGAGAAAGACACCTTCTTCACATGCTTTCTCTATTTTGGGTAGTACTTCTTCATCGACCCATTCCCTTACCATATCTCTAATCATGATTTCTTCTTCGGTTAGAAGTGATTCGATATCGTAAAAATCCAGACCCTCGAACGGTTCCATGATTGCGGGGGGATGGCTCAATCAAATGAATGTTAGGTATTATTTTTCATCTGATTTCTTTCTTCCAACTAACTGCGCATATTTCCTTTGCAGGTATGGACTATTCCAGTAAATCATTCCCAAGAAGACTCCCGGTACGCTAAGAGCAATTAGGAATATCACAATTCCAGGAACAAAACCAATACTGTCAACCTCGGTTGGGGTAAAGGAAACTACTCTCCCGTAGGACGTTATCAGGTATCCAGTATTTTTTGAAGTCTCCCAAGCAAATCCATAACTATCCCCACCCAGAAACACATCCTCATCGGTTGCATTATCATTTGAAAACATAAGGAATGAGTCTTTGTTATGCTGAGTATATCTCATCATAGAAAGTGGCCCTACTGCGACGATTGTTGATGAACCAAAAGCACTATCGCTTGTTATAAAATCACCTTGTAATTTAGGAAAATCATCGACCTGTCCCATCATAGAATTGCTTGTGTCTTGAGTATCGACATCGATCTCAGCAACCTTTTTGCCACTTCCAAATATTGTACAAAATGTGCTCAATGGGTCCTGACAACTGATTCCAACCCACGTGTAGAATCTCGAGTTTGAAATCCATGTGACTTTGTCTGCTTGGTCAATTACGGCAATACCATTGCTAACGGTAGATACCAAACAGATATTTTCATTCTTCAAACATTCTATATCTGTTACCATTGATGATGCCTCATCATCTATCATTGTGAACGTATCAGCAAAATATTTCCAAATCTGGCCACTCTCTGTACCGATGTATGCAACCGATGAACCAGGGGTGAATTTTATTGAACGAAGGTCTTGTCCAGAAATCGCAGATGAACCTTCGGCTTCTGCAAGTGCATAAGTGGTTGAGTTATACCTCAATACAACTCCAGCATCTCCTACGATTAGAGCACTCTTCCCAGCAGGATGCCATGAAGCAGAGTGCAGTTCTTCTGTAGTTTCATTTTCAAGACTCACATCGAAATTTGGATTCTCTGCATTCTCTGCTGAAACGATGTGCGCATAACCGTCTGCTCCGTAAATAAGAACGGTGTCTCCTAAGGGAGAAACTGCACCTCCATTGATTCCAAGATCCAAATTCTCAATTTTTCTCTCATATGTGATGTCGACTGTTGTATCAATTTCGGCTACAACGACTGGAAGCGTCAGAATCAGACAGAGCAATATTGCGATTCTGCGCATATACCGGCGAGGAGACTTTACCCAAAAAGCCCCCGCAAAAAATCCATACTCAACGGGAGAACTTATTTTCTAATTATTTCAGGCACCTATATGGAGACATTTGAGGTCAAGCGCGGAATTGTAAAATCTGTAGGTGGAAATGCTGGGTTAGCAAAATTAGCAACTGAGTATTTTGAAAATGTAGAAGTTGATGCAGATGGAAATTTCACAGCATCATATGGCATCATGACCAAAGTTTCAGGAGTATACACCGAAGAAGGAAAACTCAAAGTTGATGTTAACCAGTTAGCCGGGAAAGATTTGTCAGAATATTTGGCAGCAGATGGCGGTAGGGAAAAAGCAATGGAGTCA
>JAPOHM010000071.1 GCA_029979405.1 Methanobacteriota archaeon | reverse complement strand
TGGCATCTGCGATTAAATCGATGGGGAGGTCTGCACTTGATGTGGGATTGTCAAAGCGAGCCTGGCTTGAGGCACATTCGTTTGCAGAAGGTCTTGGACTTGGAAATGATTTAGCCTCCGGAGTCTGGTTGGAAGAAGAAGTCGATCCTATCAAAGAATGGCCACCTGCTTTAGACCCACTTGCAATAATTCTTGGTTTAGCTGTCTCAATGACTGATTTCTTTCCAACGAAGGAAGTTGAGTACATCGACGGCAACCCTTCAATCGTTGTATCATTAGAAAATACAAAGCCTTCTCAGATCAACTGGATGAACGAACTTTCTCTGTTGAATGGACACTCTTGTGCTTGGGGTATGAACGACGACAGTCAGATATCGGATGTTGAAGTTCCCCAAGGAGATTTGGTATACCACAACACTATACTTTCTTCGTGGATTAGAAAGGTTATTTCAATGCGAAATAATCGTGGAGAAAATTCACTCAGTGGATTACCAAACAACTTTACTGTGATGCCATCCTCCGCAAATTTAACAATTTCACAGGACAAAATCATTCTATCAGTGATCGTAGATTTAGGAGAAAGTGGTCTCGTGAAACCATTTGCAAGCGTCACAGTTTCTGACACAGTAACACCTGATAGTGCCCCTGATAATTTACCAGCAAGCTGGATTGTAATTCATGACGGGCTCGGACAGTTGCTGATGCATGCAATTGATACACTCCCAAAACAGATATTGCTTGCTTCAGGTTTAGGCGATTTTGGTATCGGGAAAATTACTCTGTCCGAGGGATGGATTGTGGTTCAAACCGAATCATGAATTACAGTTTCATGAGTGATTTTGCAATCTTTGCGAATGCTTTGTGAAACACTACAATACTTTTCATGAGATTTTTCAACGACTCTCTCAACCAACTTCTTTGGAACATCGCCCACTACGTGATATATCATGTGAATAGTGGTAAAATATCTTGGTGGCTCGTCATTTCTAGTCGATGATAATTCAACCCAAACCTTTGAGAATTTTCTATCCTTCAAACCGATAACCACGTCAACAATGGAACAGGCGCCAATTGATTGCAATGCTATCTGCATGGGGCTGGGGCCATTTTCCCAATCTATTTCGATAATTTGTTCGTTAGAATTTACCCCAATCAGATTTGTTCCACCTGTCCACTCCACACGGCCTTCCATAGACATGCCAAAGTGGAGTGTGAAATGAAACCACCGTCGACCGCTTTGTTGATGAAGGGGGTATAAGTCCCACAACATGAGCAACATGTCAGGAACACCTATCACAATGGATAATGGAGTGCTAAAAGTACCTAATGACCCAGTAGTTTACTACATTGAGGGAGATGGAATTGGTGTTGATATTACCCCTGTTATGATAGACGTAGTGGATGCGGCAGTTAGCAAAGCATACAACGGAGATAGGAAAATTCACTGGACGGAGACCTTAGCTGGAGAAAAGGCATTCAACCAGACTGGTGAATGGCTACCAAAGGAAACTCTAGACCTAATGAGAAGCGGTCTAGTTTCAATCAAAGGTCCTTTGACAACACCTGTTGGTGGTGGTATAAGGTCACTCAATGTTGCCCTCAGGCAAGAATTGGATTTGTATGCCTGTGTACGACCTGTTAGATGGTATGAAGGAACCCCTTCCCCAGTAAAATCACCTCAAGATGTTGACATGATAATTTTCCGAGAAAACAGTGAAGACGTCTACGCTGGAATCGAATGGGAGGCTGGTTCTGATGGAGTCAAGAAAGTAATTGACTTCTTAGTCAATGAGATGGGCGTCTCTAAGATTAGATTCCCCGACACATCAGGAATCGGTATTAAGCCAATTAGTAAAGAAGGTACTGCAAGAATCGTTCGAGCAGCTATTCAGTACGCAGTCGACAATGACAAAGATAGCGTAACATTAGTTCACAAAGGAAATATCATGAAGTTTACAGAAGGTGGATTTAGAGACTGGGGTTATCAAATTGCAAAGGACGAATTTGGTGCTGAGGAATTGGATGGTGGTCCTTGGTGTGTTTTTACAAATCCTCAAACTGGAAAGACAATCACAATCAAAGATGTCATCGCTGACGCAATGTTACAGCAAATAATTACCAGGCCTGAAGAGTACGGAGTTTTGGCTACAATGAACTTGAATGGAGACTATATTTCTGACGCTCTAGCCGCACAAGTAGGTGGCATCGGTATTGCTCCTGGTGCGAATATCAACTATGACACGGGAATTTCAATTTTTGAAGCAACACACGGTACTGCACCAAAGTATGCTGGCCAAGACAAAGTTAACCCTGGTTCTCAAATTCTATCTGCTGAAATGATGTTAAGGCACATGGGCTGGATTGAAGCAGCTGACCTCATAGTCAAGGGAATGGAAGCAGCAATATCAGCAAAAACTGTTACCTACGACTTTGAAAGACTAATGGATGATGCTACTCTATTATCATGTTCAGAATTTGGAAATGCTATGATTTCCCACATGTAGGGTAAAGATATCAATTATTGATATCTCGGCTGTTAGCTATTACACCAAATCCAAACTTTTCTTCTACTGCACGTGCCACGAGTGTAAAGTCTGAATCTCGTGTTGCAACCAAAATACTGCCAATCTCATCGAGAGGTTGATTTGCCATCGCGGCGGCGATACACATAATGGTTTGATCTGGTGATTCTGGGTAAATGTCTCTATTCAAAATAACGGATCTCGCAGGCTCCCCGTGTTGTCTCTTCATTGCTGTAATCTCATCATAAACTTCAGAATGGTCGAGCAAGAACTGTTTCAAATCTTCTCTGATTTCTTCATCGTTAGCCTCATCCTCGATGTGAAGATCTAACGGTTTCCAAGTTGAGAAGTCTTTGACAACTTGGTTAGCCATGGATTCTAATTCATCTTTAGTGATAATTTCATCAAGTTTATTTTTATCAACCAGTGTTTCAGAAAATCTTGATTTCATATTTTGTACATCTTGAGCAAGTCCTACGAGTTCTTTACTCACAACTTTTGGAATCCAGAGGTGAACCCTCTTTTCATCAGCTCTATGTTTGAGAATCCGATGGAATCGTCCTCTTCCGCCAACGTCAAGTGAAACTTCAGATGAGATTCCTAATAGATTTGAGACCCTGTATTGTAACTCATCCATCAAAATATTTGTATCGATAATTATCAATGGTGACAATTTCAGATGTTTCAGATATGATCTTTGCTTGACTGGAAGGTTATTCCTATGAGTAGCAAATAACCCTTGTTCGGCTTGAGCAAGTCTCTTTCTATCCATGAGGGATAGTTTTGGAGAACTCTGAGCTCTCTCAAGAAGCATCAATCCATCAAGTGGTCTTTCAGCTGATGCTTCACTTGCAATGTTGTATATTTCCTCGGTTGAAGGGTCGTGAATCATGACGTTGGCATATCTGTTTTCATACGAGTATCTGTTTACTCTTCTTCTATCCCTTTGAATTGAATTTAATGCGGCTTTTACTCTACCTGTGAATGGCTCTGCTGGAAGAGACCTTGATTGAGCGTAATTTCTCAATATATCCAATTCTTCCTCAGAGAATTTAGACTTTTCAACTTGATTTATCTTACCAAATTGATCTTCTTCTTCAACCAACACGGTCTTCCTAACGAAGGATTTCAGCATCTTCGTAGCATCATCTGTGCTTTTACCAGTGGTAGCAATCTTTGAAACCTTAAGATAGAGTTGGAACCTTTTAGTGAGCGCAGTCTTCAAAGCTGGTTCTTTCTCCAACAAATCAACTGCTTCATTCCATTGTTCTGAGTGTGCATAATGAATCAATGCTTTTCTGTAAAGCAATATCTTATGCTCGTAATCGAAATCCTGGTGGTCACCTGCACGCTTGTAATCTCGCGCAGCATTCAATTCTTCTTCATTTGATAGGTGTCTTGCCGCGCGTGCCAAGGTGTGCCATGGGGATTGTGGGTCGTTTTCTTGATACCATTTTACTAAATTTGGAACTCCAATATCATAATCCAGAACCAAGTGCTTTACCGCTTGCATCATTGGTAATGCGGTCTCTGAAGAAGATAGTAATCCATCTAACAGTTTTACAACATCGTCCTTTTTGTAACCTGTCTGCAATAACCAAGACGCTCTATTTAGCCGAAGCGTATCGATAACTGCTCCAAATAATCGTGACTCTAAGTTGGATAATTTACCTTCATCCAGGCTTGATGCAAGTATGTCTATGACCTTGGAATCTGCTAATCCGTCTCCTCCATCTTTCAGTGCTTGACGACAATTATTGAACGCTTTAATTCCGTTTTTATCTAGTGTTGAGACTAACCAATTATCATCAGATTGAGCCGCACCATCCAACAGTAGTATCAATCCCCTACTTGCTTCTGATATTGAGTCAGGTGCTTCGGCATCTTCGACAGTAGAAAGAGCGTCTCTTCTTGCTTTTCTAACCTCTTGGAAATCTCCACCTTTGAAGTTTGCTGGCAGTAAATGAGCGACCAATAATGTAGAGTATGGGTGGTCAGCACATCTTTCTTCATTTCCGAGTAAGATTTCAGATAGTCTCTGTAAATCTAAATTTTCAGTGAAAACATCGATTAGTTGGTCTATTGAAACTTGACTTCCAGATTCGTGAATCCTTTTGGCAACAACATACTTGAGGCCTTGCGAAAAATCATCATCTTCAATAATTTCTAAAAGAGAATCTGTAGATAATGAATCTAATTGACCCTCTAACCATTTACCAGCTCCATCTCCTAGTTGTTTTACTAAAGAGATAAGGGCAGAAATGTCAGCATCCGCCTCTATCGATAGTGTATCAAGTAAGGAAAGGGCCATTTCTGATTCTCCTTCTTTGACGAGTGCAGATAATTTCCACCAGGTCAATTTCTCTTTATTTTTGGAATCAGTAATGTAAGTAAGGCCTTCATCCAATTCCTTACTGGATAATTTTTCTGCAGCATCAGGCAATAGATTCCAAGCGGCTGTCTTTCTTGCTAAGGTTAATTCATCGTCGCCAGAAAGTTTTCTAGATTTATTCCAACTCTTTGACTCTCCGTTACGTAGTTTAACCAAGTCAGTTAATGCTTCAGATAATTTTGAATTTGATTTTTTGAGCTCTTTTAGATTTTCTGATGCGTCATTACCAAGATGTATATTCAACAATGCGCTAATAACACTCATTTCACCCTCGAGAGATTCAAGTCCTTCATAATCTATGAGTCCTTTTTTGCGGCCAATTTGATTCCTAGCTTTCTGCAATGCTATTTTCAATGGCGCGTTGTTAATTCCTATTTCCAAAATCCCCAGAGTCTTTGCAAGACTTGCAGTATTCATTGGGTCAATGAAAGCAACTTTGGAATCTACTTCATCAGAAATATTTTCCTCGTTTGCCAGCTTTGGAAATGACATAAACTGTGCCAATATAGGAGTGCATTCAGCCATCTTGTGCCAAACTTCATGGACACCTGTGTCTGCGCAATTTTCCCTTAGTTGCTCTATCAATTGATCATTTTTTTCATCCCAATCCTCTGAAAATAAAGATTTCCTTATCTGAAGAACGGCTAATCTGAAAGCTTCGGATTCGGCCCCTGAGATAATTACTTCTTCCGTTTTTGGAAGCCACTGCAAAGGACCCGTATTTTGTGAAACGCCTCTTCTACTCCTTGAGGTGCTCCTTGCCCTCAACATCTGAGGTTGATTGGATTCATCATCTTCGTTCGGTATGTGTAATTCGTAAAGGCCAGATAAAAGAAGAGATTTCCACGGTTTTTCAAGCATTTTCCATTCGGGTAGTTTTAGTACCTTTCTTTGTCGTGCCTGAGGTGATAAATTATCAATCATTGCGGACTTGAGGCAAGCGAGTAGATTCGATTCCTGTATCACGCTCACCCCTCCTTAGCCATTGCGAAAAGTTGACCTCTTTAGAGCCACCGCTGGTTATTACACTGCAAACAACCATGAGTAGTAACTCAACAGGCACTATTCATGGGGGTAGCAAACACCATCATTTTGCTACTACATCCGATAACTGCCAGTTTGATTATTGCCTATATGTGGTGGCAGTATGGGTGGAAAGAAAAGTCGAGGACTTTGAAAGGAAAAAAAAGGATGGAAAATCTCGAAAGGCATGAAAAAACTGGAGAGAGAATTCTAATCTTGGCATCATTATCTGTTCTGATTGCTTTTTTTGCTAGATACATCACAGGCCTTGGATTAATTCCTCAGAGCCTGCACGGTTTTACCGGACCTATTGGAATAATTCTGCTATGGGTAATGACAAGATGGGGGAAGAAATCTCGTAAAGATAAAATTGCAAAAACAAAACACGGGAGGGCTGCTGACCTTCTTATCATCTTGATGTTTTTACATTCATTCCTCGGATTCCTTTACATCTTCGAGGTCGTTTGATTTTGGAGACAACCACTTTGGCGACCACCAATTCCATTTACCCATCAATCTCATTGTTGAAGGAACTACTAATGCCCTAACTATAGTAGCGTCCAAGAAGATTGCCAAAGCGAGACCTAAGCCTATCTGTTTGAGTATAACAATCGAGGATAGTCCAAACGCAAAGAAAACTACAACCATAATCGCCGCTGCACCCGTGATGAGTCTGCCTGTTCTTTGAAGGCCGTTTGCTACTGCTAATGTATTGTCACCTGTTCTTTCCCACTCCTCATGAATTCTTGATAGCATCAGAACCTCGTAGTCCATACTTAGGCCGAATAGGATTGCAAATATCATTACTGGAGTGGTCGGATCAATAGGCTGTGGGGTGAAGTTTAGCATCTCGGCCCCGTTCCCTTCTTGGAAAACCCAGACTAGTATTCCAAAAGAAGCACTCACTGATAGTATATTCATCACAAGTGCCTTAGCAGGTAGTACCACAGATCTTACTTGCATGAATATTAGTAAATAGCTGGCTGAAAAGATGAAAATTAATGAGATAAGGAGGTTATCTTTTACCGCGTCTAAGACATCTTGGTTGTAAGCAGCAAATCCAGCGACATTTACCTCGTTAACACCACCAAATTGAGAATTTTTCTCATTCAAGTTTCTGATTTGTTGCACGACGACTCTGGAGCTTTCCCTAGATTGATCCC
>JAPOHM010000064.1 GCA_029979405.1 Methanobacteriota archaeon | reverse complement strand
ACTTAGGAACTATGCTTTCTACTTGCGATGGTTGTCTCCTAATTGGAGACAGAGCTCTTGAATCTGCAAAGTTATACCCTGAGTATGTCAAAATGGATTTGGGCAAAGAATGGAAAAAATTGAGTGGTTCACCAATGGTATTTGGCGTCTTTGCTGCAAGAAGAGATTCAAATATAGATTTAGTAAAGTCTGCATATAGTGCATTGTTGACTAATCTTGAACGCTTTGAAAATTCAAAATCAATTCGTAATGATGTAATAGAAGCATGTTCAGAAAAAACTAATCAAAGTACAAATCGGTTAGAGAGATACTTTGGTGAAGTGATCAACAGGGTAGATTCTGAAGATATTACAGGTTTGAAAAAATTTCTATCTCGTGCCTGTGATGTAGATGATGAATTAACTATGGCATGGTAATCATTCGCCAGTAAATTCATCCAACAAATTATTTTGAAGTGAGTTCTCATCGATTAATTTTTCATCTGGCTTAGATTTTCGCCTAACGGGTCTTCTTCTTTCCTTTTTGTTTACAGGTTCTTCATCTTGTCTTTTTACTTCGTCTATGGAGTCATCTGCTTCTTTTTCAATAGTATCTTGAGGTTCAGAGTTCACTTTTTTCTTTACAGTCTTTTTCTTTACCTCGACATTATCAGGTGTTTTCTTTACCGTTTTCCTCTTAGCTACGACTTGTGTTTCATCAGTTGCAATCACAGATGAAAGTTTCTTTCTTTTTGTTTTAGTTGTTGGTCCTTCACTATTTGTTTTTGTAGTTGCAGACACCTTTCTTTTCTTTGTTTTTTGTTCTACATGTTGTTGACTAACGACCTTTTTTGAAACCTTACGAGGGAGATCATCTTCAAATTCTTCCTCCTCATCAAATTCATTTGAAAATGCATCAGGTAGATCTTCTTCAATGTCATAATCGTCGACATATTCTTCAGTTTCCTCATCCTCATCTTCAATAATTTCTTCAGGTTCACTGAAATTATCCAAATCCAATTTATAATTCGAAACTCTTTTCTTGTAAAATACTACAGGAACTAAACTTGAAATGACGATAATGGCTATTATAATTGGATTTGTGATTAACCCAATTATTCGGTCGACAGTTGTCGTTTGAATAACTTGATTTTCCTCAATTTCAAAAACCAAATTCATTCCGTCATTTCTCCATATTAGTACCTCTTGCCCAACAACATCTTTACCGGAAATTTTGACAGATATTGGATGATTTGGTGAAATCCAGGAAATAGAACCAGTTGTCGGCCCTACTTGTTCCTCTAAAGTAAGGTTTAGTGGGAACACAAAATCACTTTTAATTTCGAAGTGTATTGATAAAATGAACCTTATTTGTGTAACGGAATCTCCGTCTTTTACGCCTTCCAAACCATCGGCAACTCTACAATTAAGGGAAGCATCGCTTAATTCTCCCGTTGACAGAATAATACTGGATTCCCAAGCATCAAATAATTCACTTTTAATCATATTATTGCAAACAGCTTCTGCGAATAATTTATTTTCATTTGAACTAATAATTTGGTCTTTTGCCATGGAATTCCTTGATAGGTTTCTTATATCGCTGGAAATATGTGCTGGCAGAGTTATTGCGTCGTGAATTATGAGTCCGTCTTCTACAAATTCAATTTCAACGTTTCGAATTTTAGACAAATCTGCATATAATGAACATTCTATGCCTACTGGTGCATCACAACCAAAATCATCATCCCATTGGTCAATTATTCCGTCACCATCATCATCTTTATCTAAATTGTCTGGAATTTTATCATAATCAGTATCAACTCCAGGCTCAAGATAGCCATCAAAATAAAATTCCTTGTGATATATCGCAACCTCTCCTACGTTAGATGCGATATAAATCGACGACATTCTTCCGAATTCATTATCTATAATTTCAAAATCATTTATTCGGTGAAAGAAATGAGTTTCATATTCTTCTTGTAGTGTACTAAATGTTAGAGATTTAATGCCCTTGAAAGAATTATTCTCGATACCAACATGTATTATGTGTCCAATTTGAGAAAATTCAATTTTCATCGCACCGGTGATTGAAGTTTCACCGTTCAGACCACCGGTTAATGACCTTGATACTATACCTCCTTCGTCTCCCAATAATACGAAATCTTCACCATCAGGCGACCATTTACAATCCAATATGCCCTCGTTATTTGGCAGTGTGCGGTATGATTCAAATAACGACCCGTCTTTTTTCCATATTGCATATCTCCCTTCTTCGTCGCCTGTGATTAAGTATTCACCGTCGTTTCTGTATTCAATACATGTAACTTCTACATTGTGAACGCCACCCAGAGTATTTTTGACAGACATGTCCGATTTACGCAATATTTTGACATCACCGTCTTTTCCAGGAGCTGCCAAAAGGTCGGTATCAGGATGCCAAGAAATGTCCTTAGAGTCTGAATCGGAGTACCCTTTAGCAGATAGCAATTGTAAACTTGACAGGTTAATGATCTGCAATGATTTTGGTTCTTCGGTAGAGTATGCTCTGTTTACGGCAAGGAATTCTCCATCAGATGAGGCAGAAATTGCCGACATCTCAGGAAAGTTAAATGATTTCAAAACTGAGTTGTCTGAGATGTTGTAAACTACGAGTGTATCATCATGGGCGCCTATTATATGTGTATCAGTAATTTCAACAAATTTTGTTTCATCATAGTCGCCTCCAACCCAAGTTGAATCGAGATAAGTTAGTCCACTAGGTGTTGATTCTCCTAAAAAAGCAAACAATGGTAAAAGAATTACAAAACAAACAATTGTGCTTGATTTCATAATCTCGACCTGTATCTCCCATGTCGAACAGATTTGAAAGCATGTCGGATAAGTAAATTCATCTTGAATATTCAATATGGTGATTTACATAGCGTTAAGTACTCAGGTTCGTAGGTTTTTCATACAATACTTGGTGGGGGTTACATGGCTGAGGGATTAGATAGGGATGATGATGGAAATTTGATAATTAGAATTGGGCATTCGCCTGACCCTGATGATGCGTTTATGTTTCATGCATTAACAACCAACGCATTCCCTACACCCGGATACAAATTTGTCCACGAATTACAAGACATCGAAACTCTAAATCACAGGGCGATGAATAAGGATTTAGAAGTTTCAGCAGTCAGTATACATGCTTATCCTGAAATATCTGACGACTATGCTTTAATGAATTGTGGAGCATCGATGGGAGAAGGTTACGGTCCAATGATAGTTGCGAAATCAGGAGTTACAGAGGAAGAAGCAAAATCTAACCCAATCGCAGTTCCTGGTCTAAAAACCAGCGCATATCTGGGAATCAAACTGTGTTGGGGAGATCTTCAATACGAGGTTGTACCTTTCGATGAAATTATTCCAAAAATACTCTCTGGTGAATACTTATCTGGGCTGATTATACACGAAGGTCAATTAACATATGTTGACCACGACCTCGATGTTCTTGTCGACCTTGGTAAATGGTGGAATAAATTAACAAATGGTTTACCTATGCCACTTGGTGGAAATGTAGTCAGGCGGGACCTTGGAGAAACTGTAATGGAAGATATCACAAAGTATACTAAACAGAGTATTGAATTTGCGATTTCTAACCCAGATGAAGCATTACAGTTTGCAAAACAATGGGGTCGTGGCATAGACGACGACACTAATCAAAAATTTGTAACAATGTACGTAAATGAACGTACTATCGATTACAAAGAAGAAGGGCGAGAATCGATTCGTCAATTTATCTCAGAGGGTCAAAGAATTGGGTTGATAAGAGACGATTTCAACTCAAATATCATGAAATTCATCGGCCAATAGGTGATATTTTGGAAACTGTAAACACACCAGAAGTGTCAGAATACGGGTCAGTTGACCCTGCCCCTCCATCTAAAGAGAGTGATATTGGAGAATTAGAGTCTATATTAGTCGATGAAAGTGCGAGAATGTTCGAACGTATGCGGACCGTTTTTGCTCTTAGAAATATCAATTCAAAAGAATCTGTTGAATCCTTAGCTAAAGCCTTTGATTCTAACAGTGCGTTGCTTCGACATGAAGTTGCATATGTAATGGGACAAATGCAGAATACTCATTCTCTAGACATACTCTCAAAAGTATTGTCTGATGAAAACGAACACGTAATGGTTAGGCATGAAGCGGCAGAAGCTTTAGGTGCAATTGGAGACATTTCCTCAAAAACCGTCCTAGAAAAATTCCTACATCATGAACAACCAGAGATTTCTGAGTCATGTGAAGTAGCCCTAGATTTATTGGCCCATCACAATAGTGATTATGATAGTTGATACATACAAATTCAAAGACTTAATTATAATCGGATAGAATGAGGCGGAGATATGCCACACGATCACATACAGTTAGCTCAGACGCCAAATGGTGAATTAGGACCAAGGTGTAAAGATTGTGGAACAAGATTGACTTTTGGTGAAGCAATGGTAGTCGATCGTGATTATTTCTGTTGGGAACATTATGTTAAAATCACAGGTGCTGATACGGCAACTGTGGAAATCGAAAGGGAAACCCGATTTTGGAAAGAGTGAAGGTTCAAAGGATTCCTCATTCTCCATCAACTCGGGAGAACTATGTCAGGTTGGTCAACTTTCGCTCATAGATTCACTCAGTATTATCGCACCGCTGAACTTTGGACTCCTCCTAGGTTGAGAAATCGCGAGTGGATGTTCATACCTTTTGGACCCGCAAAACCTATTCGACACAAAGGATTTTCTTCAATAGAAGAAGTACGTCAATACATCTGCGATAGGCCATTTCATTCCTGCTTTTACTCTACGGCTTATTGGAAAAAACCGTATGAATTGAAAATGGCAGACAAAGATTGGTTAGGGGCCGATTTAATTTTCGATCTTGATGGTGACCACTTACCTGGAATTACAGATAGAGATTTCCCTGGTATGATTAGAGTTATTCAAGAACAAGCGTGGTCGTTGTGGAATGATTTCTTGGAGCCAGACTTTGGATTTAAGGAGGAACATCTTCAAGTCACATTTTCCGGACATAGAGGATTCCATTTGCACTACAGGGACCCTAAATTCTTTCACCTAGATTCAGAAGCAAGGCGAGAACTTGTAAGTCATATCAGAGGTGAAGGTGTCGAGGTAGTGGACGTTTTATCTAGATCAAACAGGCCTGACGCTGTTGGTTGGCCAAGAAGAATAAACAGCGGAATAAGCTCAGTTGTTCAGAAATTGGATAAAATTTTCCAGGGCGATACTAAATTGTTGAACTCTATGACAGTCAATTTACAGGAAATGCTTGATAGAGAGGGAATAAAAGGTCTGAGAGGGAAATCAAGCGTAGAAAAATTAGCGGAACTCATGCAGTCTGAAACACGTAGAGAGCGCGTGCTCGATGGACGTTTCACAGCACTAAATAATCATGCTTTGTTGTTTCAAAATATATTGAAAGCGGATTCTGGAGTTGTTTTGGGTAGCGCTGGAGAAACTGATGAAGTGGTTACTATTGATACACGGAGGCAAATTAGGTGGCCGGGTTCACTGCATGGGAAGAGCGGAATGAAGGTGACAGAATTCCCTTTGAGCCGACTCGACCCTGACTCAAGTGGTGCTTTCGATTGTTTGTCAGAAGGCATTGCTCTATCAAGGGAAAATGAATATCATCTTGAAATTATTAAGGACGATGTAATTGCACGGTTTGACGACAAAATAATAGAAGGCAGTATGGGGGATAAATTGTCTATCCATGAAGCAGGTGCAACATTCTTAATTTTGAAAGGATGGGCTAAATTTGCTAATAAGTAAATTGATAATTGTAGTCTAATCTAATGACAATGTTCAAGGCTAAGTTACTCTCCAGTCACAACGGGGTGAATACTTTGGGACTCGGTAAAAAGAAAAAGAAAGGCGCAGAAATGCCACCTCCACCGGGTATGCCCTTACCTCCAATGCCCCCTCCGCCGGGTATGCCCTTGCCTCCAATGCCAGCTCCTGCAGGACCAACAAGTGCAACACCTGCTCCTATTCCCGCACCTACAAACCCTTTGCCTCCAATGCCAGAGCCTGCTCAACCTGAACCAGTACGATCTGCACCCGCTGACGTCGGCAGTTCAGAACCTGTATCCTCTGATGACCAAGGGCAATCTGAATCAGAATATTCTGGACTTTACGCAAAAAAGAGCGGGAAGCCTTTGAAACAGGTTTATGGGCACATTGACAGAATAAGCCAGGGTGAAATCGGTAGCCTTCTTGACCGATACTCAGATCGTTTTGGACACGAATTAGACCGCGACATAATTATTATGCGAAAAGAAGAAAGGGATGAAAAGATGTCTGATGTAAGGGATTCCCCTACTGTTCAATTATTGACCCAAGAGGAAGAAGAAGATTCACCAATTGATGGGGACACATTGGTTGAGCTACATTCTCAATTGGGAGTAATTGAAAGTGAACTTAGGAGGCTTAAACCTGATTACCAAGCAGCAAAATCTGAAGGAGATAGAGAAGTACTCAGAGAGCTCAAACCTATACTCGAAGAGTTGATGTCCGAAAGGAAATTGCTAAAGGGCATTATTTCAGGTGATATCGATATTTCAGCACTTTCAGACGGTGGAGAAAATGTTGATGATGAGGATGTCGACCAAGATATTTTCCTAACATTTGTAGAAATTGTCGACAATTTGTTGGGATCAAATCTTCCTGAAGATGCCATAAATGAATTTACGGAATCAGAAGGATTTGAAGTATACAAAGCTGTGGGTTCTGACCCAGGTTCTGCAGACGATGAACTGCGTAGTGAATTCTTCAACGTAGTAGATTCTCTTCTCGGTGGAATGCCAGAAGATGCAGTATCCGAGTTTGTTGAATCTCCAGAATTTGAAATCTACAGAACAATTGGTGGAATGTATAGCTGAGGTGAAAATATGGGATTACTCGACAAGGTAGAAAATACTGAAACTAAAGATACGAAAACCACTGCAAAACCTGTGGCTAAAGCAGTTCCAAAAGCCGTAGCTAAAGCAGTACCCAAAGCATCAAAGAAGGCAACTCCTAAACCGGCTACTGCTTCGAAACCAAAAAAAGAAAAAGAGCCTAAAATTAGACCTACTGGCCTTCCCGAAGGCTATGAATTAGCAGGTAAGATGCCGCGATATATAGGCTGGTTGATAAACGTAGCTTGGAACTTTGGTGTCTTGGTTGGAACTCTTTCGGTGTTCTTGTTTTCGGATTCAGATTTCACAATTGGATTTGCAGCTGCTGGATTAATGATTCTATTAAATTGGCTCGTGATACCAATTTGGATGGGTAGGAATGTCGGTGAGTTTGTCTCTCGGACTAAATATATCAATTCGAGCGGTAACAAGCCATTATTCATTCACGCAATTTTAAACAACAGCCTTGGTTTTTTATTCTTAGTAGGAATAGGGTTGGTTCTTGATAATATAAATCAAAACGGAGATATAAAAATCGCAGCAGTAGGTGGT
>JAPOHM010000120.1 GCA_029979405.1 Methanobacteriota archaeon | reverse complement strand
CCCCAAAACCCCAAAACCCCTTCCAAAAGAAATACGTATTTATTACGTGATTTGATTGGATAAATGCAAATTTTTGATTGAAAAATAGCGAAAATATAATATTTGTGTACACTGATTGGCCCAATCTTTATTATAAAAACGCTAAACTTCACCATATTGATTAATAAACTTAACTTAAAATCACAAAATAAAAATGCAAAGAGGAAATCAAGCTGGTCAAATGAGACTTCAAAGAGAGGGTAAAATGGCCAAGAAGGACACTTATCTCGCGCTTCTGCGTAGAGGTATTGACGAGAATACGGCTCAACTCCTAGCTGATTCGGGGATTAAAGTCGGTGACTTGAAGAAACTCGATGAAGAAAAACTTCGCAATAATTACGGACTAAAGAAGGAGATTGCAAAGTCTGTCCTCGAAGCGGTAAAATCCGGTCCAAGAAGTTCTGCGAAGCAGAGATATCTCGCAGATGTACTCTCTAAGGATAAGAAAAAGCAAGTCGATAAAATCGAAGAGCAGCGATTCAAGCGAGAACAGAAAGATATCGTTTCCGAGCTTAATGAAAAGAAAGAGGAACTCAGGCTCGCTAAGGTTGAGGCATTCCGCTCCAAAAAATTGGTAATGAACCGCCTTGGTAAGACCATTGAATTAATCGTGAAATTAGAAAATTCATTCGATGATGAATCTAAGCGAGAACAACGCACGAAACTACGGGATCAACTTGAGACTCGCGGATTAGAAGCAGCTAGAGACCATGAAATGCTTGAATTGGTTGGTACTCCTCAAGATATAGTTGATTTCCGGAGAAAAATAGCTCCCAAACTGTGTATGTATGCATGCCCAGAGTGCGGAGAAGAGATGGACCCCCGTGGCGGTAACGTAATGGAAGATCCTACTGACTTTTCATTCATATGTTGGGATTGTGAAGAGGAATTCCATGCTCCTATGGCGAACTATGTCGACGAACAGTTGAACAATGGCTCTCGGATTAGCATTGATCCAAAGATGAAGCCAAGAAATAAGGTGATTCGTAAGCCAAAGAAGAAGTCTGCTGATAAAATCAAGGATTTGATGATTAAAGACTTGGAAGCAACTGGAGCATCAGCCGAAGAAATGGCTGCCGCAGTTGAGGCAAGCGATCTAACTGGCGGACTGATGAGCATTGATGAATGGATAGACCAAACTCTTGCAGCTAAGGGCTATATCCAAGCCCAAGAACACCGTGAGGACTTCATCTTAGCCACAGGTGCAGGAGCTACCAAATTCAACAAGTGGATGAAGAAGGCTGGTCTTGTTTTCAATAAGCAGACTGGTCAGTGGACTCGCTGGAAAAATGATTGAGTCCACCGGTCGATTTCAATACGAATAATCGATTCGGAGTATCGTGGCGATAGTCCGATTCTTCCGCGGAGCCCTTCTTCTTGGAGTAGCAGAAGCCGAAGAAGATGAGCCGTTGGTTGACGTTGCCGAGAAGGCCGGAGTTGATATTCCGACTAATTGTACATCGGGCAACTGCGGCACATGTTTGGTTCGGTTGAAGGAAGGGAAAATCGAATATCCTGAACCATTACCACCAGGACTTGACGAATTCCTAATCGAGGATGGTGGTGTACTTTCTTGTTGCATGCAACCGTCAGAAACCTGCGATATTGATGTAATTCCGCCTTTGTGATGTGATTTTATGGATGACCAAGAATTCTATTTCTTAGTTATCTTCAATTTTATAGGAGTAGGAATTGCTGTTTGGTTTCTCTATACACGCCTCCGCGCAAAGCTAGTCGAGGTGGAAGAGAGGAAGGCAAGAAGATGGAAGCGTGACAAAACCAAGGAGAGTGAAGAATGATGGATACGATTAATCTGAAAGAAAAACTGGAAAAATTTTCCGACCATTGGTCCCCAAAGGTAATCGCTGAATTAAATGATTATCAATTTAAATTAGTGAAAATTCAAGGCGAATTTGTTTGGCATAATCATCCAGATACTGACGAGGTATTCATCGTAATTGAAGGTAGCATGAAAATCGAGTTTGAGAACGAAACAGTGCAACTAAAAGAGGGTGAGATGTTAGTGGTCCCCAAAGGTGTAGAACACAAGCCGTATGCTGATTCTGAATGCAAAGTTATGCTAGTCGAACCTCGTGGAGTGGTAAATACTGGAGATGCTGACAGCGAACTCACTGCGGATAATGACGTCTGGATTTGACTATTCATTTATCGCAGCAGTCCATCTATCTGCTTGAGGTACACCAACAACTTCGATATGACATGCAAGAACTCCTTTCTGTTGATTTATTTCAGAGCGAAGTTCCATCAGGTCGTTGATACAACACGGACAATGTGCTCGAGTTGGTTGTATCCACAACTGGACAATACCAGAATCATCAACTTCAACACCCTTCAGTATTGATTCATCAGTAATCTCAATTCCATGAGGTTCAGTTCTTCCGCGTAGCAATCTTGCAAGACGCTTCTGAGCGGTTTTTTTGACTCGACTCATGCGTCCCACTCCGTAAGCAGGCCCCATGAATCCCCCATAGTCAGGCATTCCATTCCATCTGGAGTTCGAGCAAAAGTATCCTCAGTTCCAATAGCACCTGAGTCATAGATTACCTTAGGTTCAATCGCCATTGTTCCTCCAATTGGGAGTTCTCTGTCGAAGCGATCGGCAACTACTGGAGTCTCATCCAATTCCAAGCCCACAGAATGTCCAAGGAAAACTGCTTGATTTGGAGTCATTCCCATGAGGTGATTAGAATACCCCATCTCATTTGCCATACCATTACCAATTCTCCATGCCTCTGAACAATCATCACCTTTGCCGAGGCTGGATACGACTGCATCCCTTATTTCGGCCATATCGTCCAATTTACTCACCGATTCTTCATCAAGCCGACCCGCGCAGAACATTCGTGTACAATCTGAAACATATCCACGATGTAGATGAACGATATCGACGATTACAGGCTCTCCTGACACGACTTTAGCATGTCCGGCACCCAGTGAAGAAATAGGACTTGCACCTAGGCCCCCAATAGCGGAATCGAAGTATGATGGAACTGCTCCAGATCGTCCTGCTGCAATCACAACTCGGTCGCAATCCATTGGCCAACGCCGCATTCGAATTCGTCCCCCAAATCCGGCGGACCGACTAATTTCATCAGCGGCGGCAGCCATTTCTAATTCGCTACGCCCCTCTCCACCAACTTCTCTGACCGCTTCGAACATCTCTCGATTTATCCTTCCACTTTCACGATGCATCTCAAGTTCCCATGCCGATTTGGTTTCTCTCAAACCATACATTAGATAGGTGGAATCTTGAATTTCTCCAAGAGAGGAAAGTCTCCGTGAGAAAAATTGCCAGCGTTCATGAGGCATTTTTCCGGCCAACATAGCTGGAGCCGAATTCACACCAAGAGAACGCAATGCTTCTGTCAATTGTCTTGTTTTTGGTTGGGCAACAATAGGGTCTGGTGCATCGTCCCCTCCAGATTCATAGTGGGCTCTTTCCAGAGATTTACGTACCCAATGTGTGTGCTGAATATCAGAACCTTCAGCACCGATAAGCATCATTCCATTTTGCCTACCTCCTGTCAACCAGTAAAGTTCGACTGGATCATCAATTAGCGCCGACTCTAATCCTTGTTCTGTTAGCGCGGATGCCATCCGATTACGACGCTCTTCCAGCTCACTAACTGGGACTCGCCAGTCCTCCCCATCGGGGCCAGTAAGTCGTTCCGCATCCCATGTCATTAACCCGCCACTAGGGCAGGGACACAAAGGCATTGGGGGTGAGTTATACCCAACCTTTCTCCATCATTATCAAAAGACGTCTGCCCGTGGCTTACTCCGTGAAAGACGTTCTATCTCTGGACGACATTCACCTAAACGGTAAGCATGTGCTGTTTAGGGTGGACATTAATTCACCTCTTCATCCGGAGACAAGAGCCTTTCTTGATGATGGAAGATTAAGGGCAATTTTACCTACTTTGGCAGATTTATCAGAATCTAAAGTAGTAATTCTAGGCCATCAATCAAGACCTGGAAAAGATGATTTCACAGACTTATCAGGTCATGCAGAAAGGCTTGCGAGAATTTTAGGAAGACCAATCCGCTTTGTCCCAGATGTCTGCGGCGATGAAGCGATTCAAGCAATTCGAGATATGAAAAACGGAGAAATTCTTTGCTTGGATAATGTTAGGATGCATAATGAGGAAATTTCGCTAAAAAAAGCCGAATTAGATGAATTACGATTATCTCAAATTGTAATGAATCTTGCACCTGAATTTGACGCCTATGTTACGGATGCTTTCGCTGCCGCGCATAGAAATTCTCCAACTTTAACCGGCTTTGCAGAAGATTTACCATGCATTGCGGGGAGATTAATGCAACGAGAGATTAATGCCCTTCAAACCGCGGTTACAAATCCACCTCGACCATACGTTGCAATCCTTGGTGGTGCCAAGGCGGATGACTCGTTCAGAGTTGCACAGAATCTAATCAATCGAGGTGTAGTGGATACAATCGCCTTTGTTGGTGTGGTTGGAAATATGATTCTCTGGGTTCAAGGTATTGACATCGGGGAAGGAAATAAGGAATTTATCCGAGGAACATTAGGAGAAGATTTTGATATCGCTTGGGAAATGGCAGAATCACTTGTAGAAAATCACTCAGATCTACTCTTAGTCCCAACGGATGTTGCTGTAGAAATAGAAGAAGAAAGAGTTGGACTTAGTGTTGAGGACCTTCCAGTTCCACATCCAATTTACGATATCGGAGTCGAGACATTGATGCACTTACGTCCAATTTTAATGCAAGCAGGTTGTATTCTATGGAATGGACCTGCTAGTTATTTTGAGAAGCCAGCCTTTGCTTTTGGAACCATTGAGATTCTCAACATGTGCACTGAAACCACGGCCATGACGATTGTAGGTGGTGGACACACGAGTGCTTTGGTCAACTCCCGGGGAGTTGCTGACAAAGTATCACACAATAGCACCGGCGGAGGAGCCTGTTTGCAGATGCTTTGTGGAGAT
>JAPOHM010000067.1 GCA_029979405.1 Methanobacteriota archaeon | reverse complement strand
CTGCTCGGGTGCTTCAAGCATCATCACTGCACTTGATTGCCCGTTGGTCGATGGTGAGGAGTGACACGAACCAGCGCAATCGCGAGAGCTGACGCTATCGACTTCACCACCTGGATTGGCGGTAGAAATTGTCGATGAAAAAATCAACAATAATGAAACTATAATCAAGTTGAATTTCACTCAATCCCTCCTTTGAATGAACGAATATGAGACACCGCCAATTCCAATCAACATCAAAATTATGCTGAAAATTAGACCGAGTGATTCACTTGGTCCAGGGGCATCTGGTATGGTTCCTGCATCCAAATCTACATCCCCAAAGGAAGTTGCTGAATCGATAGTAATTTGTTGATTATCTACTATTGGGTATACAGAAAATGTGTGAGATCCGGATAAGGATGGGGAATAGCGGTATTCATTCTCACTTGTAGTTGCAACTACTTCACCATTATGTGCTACAGCCCACATTTCTGCATTACCCTTCCAACTCAGTGCCACTTCAGTACCATCAATTTCAATTTGTAAATCAACTGCAAGTGGTGGTTCTTGAGAACTGTATGTTGATTTATAGGTGTCGCTTGCACCCATGTCATCAAACACCTTTGCTTCAAGTTCTATCGAATCAGGCATGATGAAAGAATATGTCAGGCCTTGGTGAACTGTTACTCCATCAATAGACCATATGGCGTTGACTATCGAGCCATCTTCATCGGTAGAATCCATTGCAGAAAATGTAACCATCATTCCCCTAACTAAATCATCCTGCGTTGAAATTAATGCAGTAGGATTAATGTTTGAAATCGAGAAATAAATCTCAATCACAGTTCCATTCTCAATTCCATCATTTGGAGTGACATGTGCTAACCAAATATCTCCAGCAGCAATACTGCTCGATGGTACAAAGTTACTTTCGAAAGAAGTCAAAAATCCGTTACGATACCATTCCCATGATGTTGTTACATCGTCATTATTTGCATCCCCTGTTTCAACAATAGGTGATAAATCCTGCAGTGCTGTTTGGATAGTCGGTCCTGAATAAGAAACCGTTGGTGGTGAATTAATGATAATCACAGTATCAGAGAGGTCATTTGAATTGCTGAATTCTGTATCTCTTACCTTGAGGCTAAGTGTTAGCTCATCTTCATCAAGCGACCATGTTTCAACTGGCATGAGAGTGTCCCCATCCGCATCATAAGCTTCGTATGTGTAGGTTGCTTCAGACTGGAAAAATATCGTTTCTTGGTTTATACTCATAGTGATTAATTCTGGTTGTGAATTTTGAATTATCACAGAATTACTCTCTACCCAATCAGAATATAATGCACCATCGGTTGCCCTAACCATAACCTTCCATGATTCACCTTTGGAAGTCAAATACGATGGAAGAGTATCTGTTGTAATTGTTGAGCCCGGCCATTGCCACTCCAATGATATTGTGTCTTGGTTGGGGTCAGATGCCGCCGCAGTTGCGACTAAATCATCCACTGTCGTGAACGTGCCCTGTATTGATACGCTATCAATTACAGGTGGTTGATTATTGCTTCCAATAGTTATGCTCAACGTTGTGAACCAGTTGCTATCGACTTCTCCATCATTTACCTTGATTCGGCTATGCCACACATCTCCCGACCTGATTGCTACCGATGGTATTTCAGAATCCCCGTCAAAAGCGCTGACTTTTGACCCGTCTAAATACCACTCTATTCCACTAATGCTGCGGGAATCTCCATCGGCGTCTGACGACGTCATGATAATCGAAAGATTGTCGTCCTCAGTAGCAGAAGAGGGATTTATCGATGCGGATTCTATTACCGGCATTGAATTAATCACCGTAAGCGTTGGGCTTGTTTTCATAGTTCCACTATCTTCTCCGTCACTCGGTGTTACTTCAGCGTACCAACTTTCACCTTTAGTTGTGAAAGTAGGGGATACGGTCATTGAATCATCCAACGCAGTGATATGAACATTGTCTCTAAACCAGTGGATTTGGCTGTCTAGTTCAGTATCGTTATCTTGGTTATCATATGTGTAACTCAGAACCAATGTATCAGTAGTTACAGGATTGGTAGGTGATAATTGTAGATTCGTTGCAGTTGGAGGATTATTTGGTTGTGAACCTCCTGCTTCTTGAACTTGGTAAGTAGCAGTATCCCATTCATCTCCATTATCGGCTCCATTCATTCCATTGACTGCATTTCCAGCCACATCGAAAGTAACGGTTCCTGAACCCGATGATGGAGCTATCCAATCGACTGACCAACTTCTGTAACTATTTGTTGTATGAGTTGCACTAGTTCCCGCAGAGTTAACTTTTACTGCCATAATTCCAATACCTCCGGTCGAGAGTTGCCCTTTATTCACTTCAAGGCTAAAACCTCCGTTACTTCCGCTTGGGCCCGTTACTGAAATGGAAAGGGTGTAGGTTTGTCCTGCTGTATAAGAGGAAGGGTGTCCTGACATTGAAACCGTGGCACCTCCTGAAGGACCATGACAACCAGAATTTGAGCCACAACCTGAAGCAGAGTTGAATTTACCATTACTACTACCTTCAGAAGTTGGCACTACTGAACATAACAATATCAAGATGATAAAAGTTGAAATTACACCTTTGTTCATGGGTAATGGATTATGTGATGAAATTTATAATGCTTGGTCAGTGGTCATAATCAAATAGCGTCTTGCGTGGTTTTTCATTTACTTCGTTCTGAGAATAAAGCGTTTCTTCGTTCCAAATTGTAATACCAAGAGATTCTGCCTTAGCTAATTTGGAGCCTGCCTTTTCACCTGCAACTAAAATATCTAAATTGGAACTTACACTACCAACAACTTTTCCACCTAGGTTTTTTATGAACAGTGCAATTTCTTTTCGAGGTCTTGATAGGGACCCAGTGATACAAAACGACTTACCATCAAATAATCCGGTTGCAGCTTCTAATTCATCGGTTATTTCGATTATCTCAGATAACTGATCAATCAGCTTTCTCCTCGATATTATTCCGTTTCTGAATATCTCAGCTACTTTGTCACCTATTCCATCTATCTGGGTCAATTCTTCATTTCTTCCAACGTCGACCCACTGAATTAGGTTATGTAAGGAAGTAAAATGCTGAGAAATTGTTGTTGCCACTTCTGGGCCGATCCTCTCCAAACCCAGGGCGTGTAAGAATTTCGAAAGTTGTAATTTCCGCGTTTTATTTAATTCCTTGATTACGTTTGTAGCGCTTTTTTCACCCATTCTATCCAATGATGCAATTTGGTTGTGTGTCAATGAATAAAGGTCGTCAATATTCTCTACCAATTTCTTATCGAGTAAGGTTTCAATTAATTTTTCACCAATCCCATCCATCTCTAAAGACCTACACCAGTAGATTAGTGCACGCGAAGTTCTTGCCGAACAATCTAAGGAAGTGCATCTCAAGAATGCGCCATCAACAGATAGTATCCGTTGACAAGATGGGCAGATTTCCGGAATTTCTAACTCTCCGGAAGGCAAATCGGACTTGAAAATACTTCCATCAGCATGAAAACGATTCTGCAAGTCTTCTAATCTAGCCTTGCCATGATTTTCTATTATTTTTGGAATGACGTCTCCTCTGCGAGTTATTGTTACCTTATCGCCAATTTTCAATTGCAATCTCTCTACTTCTCCGACATTGTGCAATGTTACATTTTCTACTGTAACTCCACCAACCATCTGCGGAGCAATTCTTGCAACTGGAGTAACTACTCCTGTACGACCTGTTTGCCAATCTACCTCGAGAAGTACAGATTGAGCGGTTTGAGATGGAAATTTCCAAGCAAGGGCCCACCTTGGGTGATGTGCTGTCATCCCAAGATTTTCTCTTTGTTCTAAGTTATCGAGTTTGAATACGATACCATCTATCTCGAAGGGATATGAATCTCTCTTGCTCGACCATTCTCTTGTGTGTTCAATCATTTCAAATTGTGGTGTTTCTGATTCAAAAATTGTCCATGGTGCCGGATCAATTCCGGCTTTCACGAGCCAATCTAAGAGCTGGCTATCGTTGATTAGGTCTGGAGATTCGTTTGGAAATTTTACGTCGTATGCTTGGAACACAAGGTCCGCTGCATCCGCTTTACCGTCACCATGTTTCTGTCTTAGCGCTCCACTACACAAATTCCTCGGATTTGGAGAAACCTCGCTATATTTTTCCTCAAAAATAGACAGTGGCATTACAACTTCGCCACGTACGTGACAGTCTACTGGAATAGAGAGGCGTAATGGAACATTGGCAACTAATTTTGCGTTCAGAGTTACATCTTCTCCGCGCTCTCCACTTCCTCGCGTTGCTGCACGATGTAAATTTCCTGCAACATACTCCAAAGACAAAGCTGAACCATCTAATTTAGGTTGAGCAAGGTACCTTTTACCTCCAAAGGTTGATTGAGTTACGAAATGGATTATGTCTTCATCGCTAATTCCCTTGTCCAGTGACCGCATAGGGAATGTGTGCTCCACTTTCACGGTCCCTGGAAGTGGCTCAGGCCCTACCTCACTCAGAACTGGGTTTGACGGGTCGATTTTCTTCAGCTCATCCCATAATTTATCGAACTCTGCATCTGTTATTTCAGGAGCTGCGTGGTTGTAATATAGCTCTCTGTGATACTTTATTGCCGAAGATAATTCCTCGATTCGAGATCTATCAGACACAATATCACCAAAATTTTGTTCTCATTACGAAAATTGTAAGCCCAGTAACTGAACCCCAGGCAAAGGACACCTTGTCATTATTATCTCTGACATAATGCGTATGTGAATTTCGGCTACTACAGCCACTTCACACTGGAACATATGACCTGCATGTGCCTGCAGGTCGTTGTCTGACCAACAGCAATGAATATGGGTAAACGCTTTTCCGTCCTCTGTTCTAGATATATTTCCAGAGAGGCTTACCAACTCAGAAGGTGGCTCCAATAACTTCCTTTGGTAAATTCCCTCATCATCCATGTAACCGTAAAGATTGTTCTTCGTTCGCCCGATTCCGCTTGTAATTGCGGCAGCATCGAACTTAGCCTCATCTGCTAATCTTTGCAAAGATGAGTGGATTTCATCACCAGGATCGAGCCTTACAAACAAATCTTCGCCACTTCTTCTCCATTCCATTAATACACGGTTAAGTTGGTATTTGATTAGTATTCGCTTTTTTCTTTAGATTTGATACGAGGGTTCTCATAATCAATCAAGATAGCATGGCTATGTCCGAAGTCGGTCCTCTGAGGCGCTTACTTCGGTACATGAATCCGCACAGAGGCACTGTTTGGTTAGCTACAATATGTTCAGTTCTCAACAAAATTTGGGACTTAGCACCTCCATTATTAATCGGTCTTGCTGTTGATGTTGTTGTGGAAAGAGAGGATTCTTTTCTTGCTGGATTTGGCTATCCTGACCCCTGGCACCAAATTTTAATCCTATCTGTTGTTACTTTCTTGATTTGGGGATTGGAATCTATTTTCGAATATTTCTATGGGATTTTGTGGCGCAATCTTGCCCAGACCGTTCAGCACGAGATGAGATTAGAAACCTTCAGCCACGTGCAAAAACAAGGGATGGGTTGGTTTGATGAACGACAGAAAGGTGACATCTTAGCAATACTCAACGACGATATAAACCAACTCGAAAGATTCCTCGATAAGGGGGCTAACGACCTACTTCAGGTAAGCACGACGGTAATCGTAGTTGGAGCTGTATTCATGGCAATATCGTGGGAAATTGCGCTATTTGCTGTAATTCCTATTCCGGTTATCGTTTACGGTTCGTTCCTCTATCAGAGAAAGTTAGAACCACGATACTCTGAGGTTAGAAACAATGCTGGTAAACTAAATGCGCTCTTAGAAAACGACCTCTCGGGTATGTCAACCATCCAATCCTTCACTGCAGAAGATATTGAATTAAAGCGAGTTGAAAAACTAAGCAATGATTACAGGGATGCAAACAGGAAAGCCATCAAATTATCTGCAGCCTTTGTACCTCTCATCAGGATGGCGATACTTGCGGGATTCACCGCTACACTGATTCTTGGAGGGAAATTAACCTTGGAAGAAAAATTAGCTGTTGGGGCGTATTCAGTACTGATATTTATGACTCAGAGATTACTCTGGCCGTTAACAAGATTGGGCGAGACTTTCGATCTTTACCAAAGAGCAATGGCGTCATCTACCCGTGTTTTAGATGTCCTAAATTCTCCAACTGAATTAAAGCAGGGAGTCCACGACCCTGACTTGAAAGAAATAAGAAAATCTGATATCAAACTTGAGAATGTTTCTTTTGCCTATCCTGGAAGAGAGAACGTGTTTTCAAATCTAAACCTAAATATTGAGGCTGGTAAAACAATAGGCGTGGTTGGTGCAACAGGTGCAGGTAAAACCACCCTTATTCGACTTCTGCTGAGATTTGCGGAACCAAATGAAGGCGTAATTAGGTGGACTGGGAAGGCACTTCATGATTGGAACCTTGAATCACTGCGTAGGTCGATGGCCCTTGTTGACCAGCACATTACGCTCTTTCCGACATCAATAATGGAGAATATTCGATACGGGAGACCCCCTGCTTCAGATGAAGAAGTAAAAGCCGCTGCTGAAATAGCAGAGGCTACGAATTTTATTGAATCCTTACCTGATAATTGGGACACTATGGTTGGCGAAGGTGGTCATCGATTATCTGGTGGGCAAAGGCAAAGAATAGCCATTGCAAGAGCCGTGCTGAAGGATGCTCCATTGTTGATTTTAGATGAGGCTACATCTGCAGTCGATAACGAAACAGAAGCTGCTTTGCAGAGATCCATTGAGAAAATATCACAATCTCGCACTACTGTAATTATCGCCCACAGATTATCTACTATCAGGAATTCTGACAGAATCATTGTCTTGGATCGAGGGCAAATCGTAGAGTCCGGAGCGCATGACGAATTGATTGCTAATGACAAAATATACAATCGGATGTGGAATGTACAGACAGGAAACATGCCAAAAAAATAACACGATGAAAAACGGTCCTTTATAACCAAATGCGCGCGGTTGCTGTTTGATAGAAATGTTGACAAACAAATTTTCTAGGACAATAAGCCTGCTGATAATCGCTACACTGAGTCTTGCTTTGGCAAACACAGTAAGCGCAAACATAGTTGACCCCGCTGCGAAGTATGACGGAGAACCTCTGCAACTGATTACGTTCTT
>JAPOHM010000132.1 GCA_029979405.1 Methanobacteriota archaeon | reverse complement strand
TTTACAACTCCAATATCTCGAAGACCTTTTGCAACAGAGGTTGCCAATTCTCCGAATTCGTTGTAAGAAATATGCATTCTTGGCATTCCGGGGTTAGGAATATATCCGAAACAGGGGTTATCTCCAAATTTTTCCTGACTTACCATTAGCATTTGGTAAAGCGTTCTTGGGTCATCTCCTTCGGGTTTAATCCACTGTCGGTCGGTGGGTTGTCTAGGCCAGGCCATATCGGGCATGTTCGTTCAGAATTGACTCGACCTAATAATTCTCTCTCAGCAATACAGACCTGACATTATTGCGCCAATCTTCTCCATCATTTCTGTTCGCCAACGGCGATGCAGGTGAGGGGTGCCAACAGGTTGTAATCTCTACATCAAGCCCTTTCAGGGCTATGTTTGCCCTTTTTTCCGCATATTTTCCTACCCCTATTACTCGTTCAATACCAAGAGTTTTTACAACCTGTTTTAGGTGCTCGTCGCAGACTTGAAGCAATTTTTTTACGGCTGGCCCTGATATATTATCCGGAGTGATATTTTTCCCAGTTTCACCTAAGAGCAATAAAGGGCAGTGATTTACTAAGTACACATTTTTATGAATTTCATCAGGAGTCTTGTAAAGATCTTTTAGAAGACCCCACAATCTTGTTCCACTAATTTCCTGTCTTTCAAAGTCTAATCCTTCAATTGGTCTTTTTGGATGTCTACCTTTTGGGTCGGTAAATTCACCTTCAATGCCAAGAAATTCTTTCGCGATACTTGTTGCGCCAAAAGGAACGCCACACTGAGCCATACCGTAAGGTCCAGGATTCATTCCAAGAAGTAGTGTTTTGGCACCAAGTCCGGAGTATTGCTCGATGTACGAGTCATGATATTCTCTGGCATAATCAAGGGGATTTGTAACGTATTGTAATACCTTGATTTTCAATAATTTAGGAATCAGTTTGTCACATTCATCAGAAAGTGTCCGTGCGATTCTAACGAGTGGCTTTACCATGGGAATTCTGCTCCGGTATATTCGAAGAAACGACCAGAGGTTTCTTGATTTTGGTTTTCTATTAAATCTCTTAATCCGGCTACGGATTGACTTTTTGTTACTGGCGCCATATCTCCACCCATGTCGGTCTTGACCCAACCAGGGTGATAACAAGTTACAGATATGTCACAATCTCTTCCCTCGATTGATAGGACTTTTGTTATCATATTCAATCCGGTCTTGCTCGTTCTGTAAGCATAAGATCGTCCGCTAGCACAATCATCGATAGATCCCATTAAACTGGTAATCATTGCAACCTTTGAGTTAGGTGTAGATTTCAAAATAGGCCAAAGAGATTGTGTGACTCTGATTGGACCAATCGTATTTACATTCAGAACCTCGAGAGATTCTTCCATGTCCACTTGCTCAAAGTTCTGCCATCTACCATCCATCATCCCCGCATTATTTACGAGAACATCTACTGTATCTGTAATCGAAGCGATTTCGCTAGCGAAACGTTTTGCGGATGCAGTATCACTAACGTCTAATGGTAATACAGTAAGGTTATCATGTCGCAAATCAAAATTAGAAACATCTCTCATACCGGCAAAAATACGATGTCCATCGCTGAGTAAAGTTTCGACAAACTCTAAACCAATGCCCCTATTTGCTCCAGTAATTACCCAAGTCGCCATGTACTCTGCAGTGGTTGGATATAGATTATCTTGCTTAACAAAAAAAATTGTTTTTGCGGGTGATTTTTACAAAATCAGCGGATTGAGACGGTGTAGTCAATAACACCATTTTTTAAACAAAAATAGGCGAATCCATCATATATGCCACGATTTGACCAAAGAAGGATGGGAATGAAGGTAGGAATCGACGATATGGCGATTCATTTTCCTCGGTTGTATATGGATATGGAGGACTTCGCTGCGATGCGGGGCGCCGATTATTCCAAACTGAACAAGGGTCTTGGACTTGCAGCAATGTCAATTCCAGACGTTCACGAGGATACAGCGACAATGGGTGCTAATGCAGTGTGCAGGCTTATTGATAGAAATGGATTAAATCCGAGGGACATTGGAAGAATCTATCTTGGAACCGAATCGGCTTTAGACGGAGCAAAACCAACTGCAACTTACATTGTAGACATGCTCACCCACAGATACGGTGACATCTATGGAGAGGATTGTTTCAGAGGTTGCGACGTAGTTGACATGACTTTCGCTTGTATTGGAGCGGTTGATGCTTTGCACAACACACTCGACTGGGTAGCAAGAGGAGGGGAAGATGAAAACAGAATGGGTATTGTCGTTTTCTCTGACAATGCAAAGTACGATTTAGAATCATCAGGTGAATATACGCAAGGAGCGGGTGGAGGCGCACTCTTAATCCGTCACAACCCAAGGCTAGTAGCAATCCCTGATAGGTGGGGAGTTTCAACAACTCCAGTCCACGATTTCTTCAAACCAAGAAGAATGGTATCTATTCAAAGTGTAATCGAGAATGTTTTGCAATTAGCTGCTGAAGCAGGTGCAACGATTCGAGATGGAATGGCTGAAGCGATGATCAAACACCTACCGGAATCCACGGTTAGGAGACTCGGTATTTTTGCACACGGAGAAGAAAGCGTAAAGGTTCACAGAGATGAGCCAGTTTTTGATGGTCAATTTTCGAATAGATGTTACAGAGAAGCTGTAAAACAGGCCTTCACACATTTCAGCAAAAAAGCGATTGAGCAGGGAAGATTTGACCCCGAAATGGATGAAATTTTGACTGAACAATGGGCACGAATTATTATGCATTTGCCATATGCATTCCAAGCAAAGAGAATGTTCCCCGATGTTTTCAGGCACGATAGGCAGGAAATGGAGGAGTGGAAAATCATCGAGGATGAGATTGGCTCTGCACCGGAAGAATCTGATTTCGAGAGTGAAGATGAATGGGATAGAGCAATGGATTCTTACAGGAGAGCAATTTCCAAGACCGAGTCTTTCAAGCAATTCGTAGAAGATCGAATTGAGAAGGGCCAGAGAGCAAGTTCACTAATAGGTAATCAATATACAGGATCCATTTTCTTAGCACTTATGTCAACCTTTGAGGCAGATTATGAAGATAATGCAAGAATCGAGGATGTTGTATTTGGTCTGTGTGGATATGGGTCTGGAGCGAAAGCAAAGGTGTTTGAAGCAGAAGTTCAACCTACCTGGAGACAGATTGCAAGTCGCTGGAACCTTTTCGAAAGATTGGAAGGCCGAATCGCAATTGACAAGCTGACCTATGAGGCACTTCACAAAGGACTTGCTACGGAATCAGTAGTTACACCAAAAGGCGAATTCGCACTGGTTGATGTTGGGGAAGAAGGAATTGAAGAAGGCCTTCGAACCTATGCTTGGATTGAAGAATAATCACACCAAGATTTTCTCGATATCAACTATGGTTGGTAACTGGAGATTTGCCGCTGAGAACCAATCCTCTATTGTGTCGAAGAATTTACCCTTTGAGTTAGCTTTCGCTCTAGCTCCAATCAAATTCCAGGCTCCTTTTGCTGAAATCCCTGGAATTGCTGCTAATTGCTTTTCCGTGACAGTACTCCAATCGATTCCAGTCTCGATTCCAGTTATGCTGCGAGCCCCGTGGCCAGTGACCATAATTTCGGAATAGGACTCTAAGGGAGCGAGATAATTCATTCCTACTAAAATCGGATAAGCTCCAATTTGCCTGCCAAATGTAATGCCTGCTTTGCCTCTGATTTCTTCATTTTTGGCTTCAGGTAAAAGGTGACGAGGCAGACGAGTTCTACCTTCATGCGATTCCCAATAAACGTCTTTCAATATGGTTCCTGTGGGGAGCATTTCTTCCAACAACGGAGCATCAAATTTCTCTCGAACCGTCGCTTTGAATTGTTGGAATTTTTCGTTATTTATTTCTTGGAAGCCTTCACCCTCAACTTGACGAATATTTACTCTGCGAATCATGTGGCCTTCATTTTTCAATTCATTTAACAGTTGCAAATTGACATCATATGTTTGGTCAGTCTCGCCATTTAGTCCGGCAATAAAATTCAATCCAGGAAGTAACTTTGGTAGTCCTCTTTCACCTCTTTCTTTGCCATATTTATTGATTAGAGAGATAGCCGTTTTGAGTTGATTTGAGTCGCAGTTTAGCCAATTTTCTTCATGAACAGAAGGATCTGCAGATTCCAATCCAAAAGATAGAACTGCACCGTCTGAAAGCGTTTCAGTTAACGTCTTTGTGATTTCTTCCGAAGGTTCTAGGTTTTCTGCAATAATTGATGGATTACCGTTATCGGTATGTAGGATTTTCAATCGTTCATCTTCCCTCAATCCGTGTAGTAACTTAGCGATAGGTTCAGGATTAGGAACTGGATATTCTAATTCTACAACACCTTCTGCCATGTAGGTATAGGTGTCGGTCATCCCTCCCAACCTGACGTGTTCAACACCCACATCATGAGCGATTTTCACTTCCTGAATGATGTCTTCAGGGGTTCTCCAAATTGGGACTCCCTTCTTTGGCTCTATACAGAACTTACAACCACGCTTGTATCTTACACATCCCTGGTATACCTCAACTTCATATGTCAGTGGGCCGTTTAGGTCAGGATTTTGGGTGACGGATTTTGATTTAGCTCCGTGATGTGCCCACTCTGTCCACTGTTCGGGGCTTCTCCTCTGATGCTTCCATGAATCATTTTCAAGGTAGTAGTTTAGTGTTGCATCTGTGTCTTGTAAAGCTAAAAATAAGTTTGTTTGAAGTGGGTTCCATCCTTGGTGTCTCCATCC
>JAPOHM010000014.1 GCA_029979405.1 Methanobacteriota archaeon | reverse complement strand
GGACTTGATGGATAATTTGAAGTCCGGCCAGGAGAATACATTACCATATTCAACTCCAGTAAGTTCTGAGAAATGAATATACCCCACCCCTACATTTCCTATGGAGATAATTTATGGTAGTTGGATTATATTTTCTTACAATGAATATTATTTACTTCACGCGTTAAACATCAATGGGGCTTACTTCGTCACTCTTATTATCATCAATCTTTACTATCGTCACTCTTTATATTCTAAAGATTCCAATGGAAATGCAGGGGTCTAAGGTATCGTTTGTTTCCATGTTTAAACACGTTAAATTCATTTCTCTTCGAAATCTTTTTCCAACGAAAAATAATTTTTCCTTTTCATTCAATATTTTCCAATGGCAATCTGGCGAAGGTAATTTGAGTTAGTTACCACTGGAATAAACATGGCACAACATCAGACTCAACTATTCGTGGTTGATGAAAAATTGTGTTATGGGTGTGGAGCTTGTATTGGACTTTGCCCTACAAACGCCTTGGATCTTATTGATAGATTAGCGGTTGTAACCCAAGATGATTGTACATTGTGTAATCATTGTATTCCTTCATGTCCAGTATTTGCACTATCAATAGAGGATGTGCAAAATTGATATCGATAGCAGGCGGTGGATTAAGGGGACTTAATTGCGCCATAACTCTTCTTGAAGAAGGATACAACGTAATGGTCTATGAAACTAGACAAGAAATTGGTAATCCAATAAGGTCTCCAGGAATAATAAAACATTTAGATTCAAATTTAATTTTAATTTGTAATGCTAAATCGAATGATTTTGGATGGTGCCTACGAAGGGAATGGCTAGAGAAAAAATATGCGGAAAGGGTGATTGATTTAGGTGGAGAAATAATTCTGAAATCCGAGGCACCTCCAGACGCAATAGATTGTCGAGGTGGTAAAACGCCAGCTCCAGGATGGCCATCAACAAACCCAATAGATGAATCACTAATCACTTGGAATGGTGGTATAACAATAGAGAACAACATACCAGACGTTTTTGAATTGAATACATTAGAGGATGATAAATTCTGTTTTGAACACTCTGATGGTTTAATTGAATGTTGGATAAGAGGAAAACTACCAAACCCCCCTCAAGGATGGCTCGAAATAATCCAAGGGGAACATCCGATAAACGCAAATGATATTTGGGCCGACAATTCATTATTAGAAGGAGTAATGATAGCCAAAAAAACAATTCAATCCCTACAGGAAGGAAACTAATATGCTACCAGACTTTGGATTGCTGAATTACATTCAAGACACATCCCAAGGTTGTAGGCATGTAACCCTTATCGACCCGGGAAAACAATCCGCAGAAATAGCAACAAAACGGGCAATTACTGCAATAGAAGCAGGATCTAACATGATCTTTGTAGGAGGGTCTACAGACACCCCAAACGAAGTAGTTCATGAGACATGTAAATTGATTCAAGAAGCACTCGAACTCCAAATTTTCGCTGCAAGCCAAGACCCAACATCAGATGAGGATAAATGGAAAATCCCCGTTGTTCTCTTTCCAGGAGGGGCCCATGCATTATCTCCAGCGGCAGACGGAATAACTTTCATGATGTTAATGAATTCAAGAACTAGACGGTTCCTTATCGAAGAGCAACTTAAGGGAGCCCCACATCTAGACAAATTTGGTGTTGAAGCAATACCAACCGGCTATCTCGTATTTTCTCCAGGTGGTAAAGTAGGAGAAGTAGGCGAGGCCGATTTGATAACAAAAGATGAGACAGGCCTAGTAAAATCATATGCTATTACAGCAAAAATGTACGGGTTCAAAATATTGTATTTAGAAGCAGGAAGCGGTTCAGATACCCAAGTGTCCAAAGAATGTATAGAAGCCGCAAGAGAGGTTGAGGAATTATGTTTGTTTGTAGGAGGCGGAATACGAACCAAAGAACAAGCAACTTTGGCAGCTAATTCAGGTGCAAATTGGGTTGTAACTGGCACTTTAACGGAAGACGCCGACAATCTACAAGAACTCCATCAGAGAATAACCGAAGTGGTTGAAGGAATTCAATCCTCATCTTCGTAAAGAACAGGATCGCCGCTTCCACCTGGAGCAGCAGGCCTGTCGACGTCAATATCCATTCCTTGTTCGATGACTTCTAACGCCTTATCCAAATCTACGGTTCCACCGTCAGCCAAGGTTTTCATATCATCAGCATTCGGTGAGGAAATCTTTCTTTCAACATTCGGAGCATTAGCGTATACTTCTTTACGTAATTCTCTTTCATCATGAGTTCTAACCAGTGAAAGGGAGTCAGCAAACGCTTGTCCAACAACCTCTCTCGTTCTTTCAGACCGTTTTGCTCCATCTAATTCATGCATTGCAGAATCTCTTTGCGATTCCAATTCTCTGATTTCAGAAGTTCTGTCAGTTAGTGCCGCTTCAAGGTCTGAAATAGTTAACGACATTTGTTGGATTCTTTCATCTCTCTCGAATACATCGTTATGTAATCGCCTTTCTCTTCTTCTTAGTGATTCATATTCACGATTACGTTCTAACAACCTTCTCTTTAATTCTTCAATTTGCTCAACAAGATAATCATGTTCAGCCGAAACAGAGCGCGGACCTTGCATTACACGTTCAATTTGCTCCTCTAATTCACCGAGTCGCTTATCTCTTGCATCCAGTAAGCCCCTAAGCCTATCCGCAATATCTCTGAGACGCTGCCTTTCTTCTTCCAAAGCATCATTTGCAGCCTTTTCAGCATCTAAATCCGCAGACAAAGAATCCGCCTTTGCTTTCATGGCTCTAACTTCATCCGCAGTAACACTGGTCAAGCCTGCTTCAGCGGCTCTCTCTAAAGCCTCAACGAGTTGTGACATTCGACCTTCCATTTCAGCAATAATTTCGTCTTGCTGTGTTGTTAATTCTCGCAATTGAGAAGTTTCCTTTTCCAAATTTGCTTTTTCCTCTGCGGATAAACCAGCCATGCTTTCAGCTAATTCGCCTTTGGAATCTTCTAACATTCTTTCAAGATGGATAATCCTTGCATTTGCTTCTTCAAGGTGAGCCTCTGTAGTTTTCAGTTGGGCGACTTCAGGAGCGACCTCATCTTTTCTTTCTGCCAGGTCTAATTCAAGAACTCGCAATCTCTGTTTTGTAGTGACAAGATCTTCATTTCTATCTGCTAATTCCTGCCATGCCACAAGAACTTCCTCAACCAGTTGTTCGACAGGGTATGCTCGAAGCATTCCTTCAAGCGCAGCACGCTCATCTCCACTTGATTCAGAGATGCGTCCTATGCCTCCAGATGGTGAAGTTCCTAGCGTCATTGCGACCTATCGCACACTAACCATTCTTCAACCTTTCATTGCTGGACGGGTCAAAAAGCCCGTTTAATGGACCCTCAATTGATAGCGGTGTATTGCTCATCAGGCATATCTTGAGCGAGTGCCATAGCTCCGAGAGCGACTTTGTCGATTGGATCTTCTACACATGTGACGGTAACGTCACCAATGTCTGCAATCTCATTTGCAATAGCGTCGGCAATTCCATCGATTAGGGAACCTCCTCCAGATAGAATGATGTTGTTTCTTAGAACAGGTTGGTATTCTGGGTCAGCGCTTGCTACAATAGCCTTGATTGCATTTCCGACTTTATTGATGATCAATGAACAAGCCGCCTTGATTAAATCGCCAATATCTACAACCTGCTTTTTACCTTCAACGGACAATTCAATCATCTGTTCTCTGTCATCACCGTTAACGTATGAGAATTCTTCTTTCCACTTTCTTACCATGTCCTTTGTAACTTGAGCGCCCGTGTATTTCTTCTTTACAAGTTCCATAAGTTGCAAATCGATCCAGTCGCCAGCTTCATTAATTGTCAATTGGTCCTCATCAGATGGGAATACGCCATACAATCTTGCAATGTCAGTGGTTCCTGCACCGATGTCGACAACAATAGAACCAGCAATTTCACCGATTCCATATGCTGTTGCGAACGGTTCGGTTACGACCATGATTGCGTTGACTTGCCCACGCAGGGTTGCAACAAGATTACTCTTGTCTGTAAATGAAACGTGAGATGGTGAACAAATTACTCCGAAAACTTCGTCGTATTCTTCAGGTTCAACCGTTTCGATTAAGTGTGTAACGAAAGCCTTAGCCGCCGCAAGATTTGCTTCGTCATCCTGAGCAACACCGGCAGCCATTGGTCTGTATAGGTTACAAGCGAGCTTATTCTTCAAAGCATCATTGCCGAACAAAACATCTTTACCCAGAAAATTTCTTGCTACAGGGTCTTTTGGTCTACCTACAACAGTCTCAATAGTGTCCAAGGAACCTGCACTACTAGCGATAGTAGATTGGTATGTTCCTAAATCAATTCCTACATACAGTCTTTCTCCCATTTTTACTCACCAAACCTTTCGGACGGTTAATCCACAGTGTTTCTATTCTTGAATGTTCACTATTGGAATTTTTACTATTCTTCTTCAATAAACGGCGGTTTTACATCGTCAAAAATCTCTTTTTCCAATCGTCTAAACATCACACTGGCCGCCACAATAACACCTAAAACAACACCAAAAACACCCCACAGTAAAGCCCTACTATCATGACTTTCAGTTGTTTGGGGGTTGTTGAACTCACGACCACCATCTTCTGAGAATGGAGAAGTCCACCATATCGTGAAATTGTCAGATAAAAAAGTGGATAACATTTCTTTTGTCCAAATTGAAGAATTATTGTCTACAGTAACAACCTCTACTCTCCAATCCTCTCGATTTATTGGCATAGTTATCAAACCCCTCGAGAAATTTACGTTACACTCTATACTTACCTCGACTTCAAACATTTTGGCACAATCACTTAGATCCACTGTAAAGTTTTGGTTAACCAGCCTTATTGCTACAACACCACTATCGCCTTCAGAATCATTTACAATTAATTTGATATCCATTTCATGAGATACGTTTTCCCCATTTGATGGAATATCTAAAATTGTTATTTGCGGAGGTGTATTTTGGGGTAACTCAACACCACCACTCGCAGCAATCGCAAATCCGAGGGCATTTCCATCCAGGCCGACAGTTCCTTGACTACTCCCATTATGAACGGATTTTGCAAATACTTCCACTTTTATCCATTCATAGTCCTTTACATCATCAGCAGGCAATCTAATCATGACTGTTGTCTCATTTGTGGAATTGTGACTATAAGGTGCTGAAAAGAACGGAGTATACATTTTACTGTAACCACTGCTTGTAAAATTATCATCCAAAGCAAAATTTCCATCAGGCGTTGTAACAACTAAGCGAAGGTCGTCCTCAGCATAGTAATCGGGTCTTGCGTTGTAAGACATAACAATTTCAAAATCGGAATCTCCGGTTGGGCGCAGATATTTTTCCCACGATTGGTTTTCAGCTAAAAACGGCCCAACCGCTTCACTACCGTCCCATGGATTAGACAAAAAAGAGGTAAAATTAGAACCTCTAGATGCAACCACGCCTTGCCAATCTTCAACTGCGAATGAATCGTGTAAATACAAGTCATTTTCGAGAGAATCCAATGAAGGCCGACCGTAACCTTGTTGAGAATCTGGAACCATGCCATTAATCGGTGTGGCCGACATTGCCAACATACCTCTCAGTAGCGGTCCCGAAGGAGTGAAACCTTCTCTGTCCTGAACAAATTGTTGTAGCAAACTTGTGAACGAAGCCGCTAAAGGAGTGGCCACAGATGTTCCACCCATACTGTAAATTCCCGAATTCATAGAGTCATTAATTCCGTCTGCCAATGATGAGTTGACGTTAATTCCCGGAGCCGAAATTAGAATACCCCTCCTACCATTAACGTCGGGCCCTTGCGATGATGAGCCCCACATCGATCCATTAACTTCCGAGTTAGTTGCTCCAACTGAAACCGCATTTATCGCATTTGCAGGCTCCATCACAGTATTTCCATTATTTCCCGGAGCAATGAAGACCAAAGACCACGGATTTTCCATCGCCCAAGCGTCAATCATCCTACTCCTATCAGTATATTCGATGGTATTATCTCCCCACGACCAGCTATTGATGATAGCTCCATGGGAAGCCGCTTCTTCCAGAAGCAGGCTTACATTTGGCGGAACCCACCCCTCTTGGCTAACAATGTCCTGGAACAATAATTTTGACCCATGTGAAAGAGATTTGATTTCATCATTACTTTCAATCGGATCACACACTAGCAAACCAGCGACATGAGTCCCGTGTTTGAATTGTTGGTGAGCAGGATTATCAGATTCGTCTATGGTAGTGTTTACGAAAACAACCTTTCTATGTGAGATACTAGGTTCGCCAACAATAGTTTGATTTTCTCTGAAGCAGGAGTGGTCGAGGTCAAGTCCAGTATCAGCTACTGCTATAATTACCCCAGATCCATTTAGGTCGACTAAATCTGTATTTTCTGGCGAAGCATCCATTACCTCAGTCGCCTTAGAAGCGCTGTACTGAGGCGCTAACATCAGTAGAAAAATAATGGTAACTACTGCCCGCACAAACATCGGTAAAACACCCTTACCAATCAACCTTAACGCTCAAAGTACCGCGCCAGCGCGTTTAAGACACAATCATGGGTCGGCCGGTTTATGCAAGCCTACCGAGTTTCCGGCATCGCCCCATTCGGAAGTCAAAGACAGAAGTTCAGTATCGATTTAGTTGCATCATCTACAGAGGATGCAGAACACCGCTGTTACTCCATCATGGGTTCAAGACACAAAGCTAACCGAAGAGCGATTTCAATCGAATCTATTTCAGAGATTGACCCGCGCACTTCTACCGAACCAAGAGTACTTCACGCCTTTAGGGATGAAATAGCGGCTGCTGGCGGACCACTAGCTCCACAAGCCGAAGAAGAATAAACAAACGACGACTTCTTCATAGGGGAACATTTCCCATAGGGTGAGGCCCATGTCAAACCCTTCAGATTTACAACAAATCGCAAAAATGGTTGATTTGAATAGGCAACGCATGGAAGAACTCCAAACTCAGATCCAAAGGATTGATACAGTTTTATTCGAACACGAAGAAACAAAAACAGCCCTTGAAGCATTATCCAATGGTAGTAAAGGACACATACCATTAGGTGCCGGAGTAATGATTCCGATTTCTTCAAATCTAACCACAATCGTAGACTTAGGTAGTGGTGTTTTTGGCGAGAGAACACCCGAGGACGCCTCGGAAATAGTTAGTGAAAGGTACGATGATTTGTCAAATCTAAAACAACAATTTCAAACCGAATTATCTACAGTTGCAAGCAGAATCGAGGAACTTTCAACCACTTTTGACAAACTGTCAAAGGAAATAACAACCACAACTCAAGAGGAAACAGTCGATGAAAAAGAGGCAAAACCCAAACCCAGGCGCAGGAGAAGAATGGGTGAAGAGTTAACACTCGATGACTGAGGTGATTTTATGGGGTTATTTGACAAATTCAGGAAGAAAGTCAGAGACGCCGCTTCTGAGATTGATACCGAAGCAATATCTGCTGAAGAAGGCTCAGATGATGCAAATAAAGCATTAGAATTCAAGAGGGAATTCGATAGCGAACAATCAACAGAATCTATTGAGGAGGATTGGGAAGAATTCGACGAAGAGGAGGAGCTCGAATTACCGGAATCAGATAACGATGATTGGGAGGATTGGGATGATGATGAAGAATATACACTTCCCACAAAGCTAAGCCGCAGAGAAAAGAAAATATTGGCTAAAGAGGTCAAAGATCAGCAGAAATTGGAGAAAGCAAAACAATCAGAACTGAAAAAACGGGGTGGAAAAGAACTCGGAAAATTAGCAGGCTCAAAAGTTAATTTACACATGATGAGAACAACCACTGGAAGGCAACTCGTCGAGGTGAAAAAATCGCCAGTTGGGAGTTCAATAAAAGTCGAAGAATCTGGGATCAAAATAGACCTCGGAGGCGGTGTAGTGGAATCTGGCGGCCGCGTAATTAAACAATCCGAGACGCTAGACAATCTTCTCGAAGAGCTTGAGTGGATTATGCTAGAGTCTGATATTTCCTCAGATGCTGTTTCAGCGGTTATGGCGGCTCTTGAAAATAATTTAATTGGGCAAAGACTACGAAAAGGCGCTGACTTATCCAAGGTATTGGAGGCCAGCTTGAAACGTGCACTTAGGAGTATATTGGAGGCAGGATATTGGGACTTCTTCGAAAGCATTGACAAATTTAAGCAAAATGGCGATACACCAATTATCATCATGTTCGTTGGCGTAAACGGTACAGGCAAAACCACAACGATTGCCAAAATCGCCCATCAATTACAATCCAGAGGCTTGTCAGTTATTGCTGCGGCAGGAGATACATTCAGAGCAGGCGCTATTGAACAATTAGAAACTCATTGCGAAAGACTAGGAATTCGTTGCGTATCATCTCAAAGAGGGGGGGATTCAGCCGCAATTGCTAGAGATGCCGTTGATTCTGCGAGAGCAAAAGGAATCGATGTGGTGCTTGTTGATACTGCTGGAAGGATGCAAAATAAGACAAATCTAATGGCTGAACTTGAGAAAGTTAGAAGAGTTACTAACCCCCATCTAACATTATTTGTTGGTGATGCGTTAGCTGGAAATGACGCAGTAGACCAGGCAAAAAATTTCCAAGAAATGCTAAAATTTGACGGAGCCGTTCTGACAAAACTTGACACAGATGCAAAAGGCGGAGCAGGCCTTTCAATCGCCTACTCAACACAAAAACCAATCGTTCTTTGTGGAGTCGGTCAAGAATACGATGATGTAATTCAGTTTGACCCTGATTGGTTATTGGAACAATTATTCGAGTGATATTATGGAGAAAGAATTCTTTGATGACGATATTAGCGCTCATTTTTTCCAATTGGTTTTGATGTTACAAAGAAGCGCAATGATGCACATGGGGCTTTTACCAGATAGCGAAGGCAGAGTACACTATAACCTCGGCGAAACGAAGGCAGCAATTGACACACTCTCGATGTTTAAAGAAAAAACGGCAGGTAATCTTACCGATAAGGAATCGACCATGCTGAATGGAATCATCTCTGAATTACAGTTACAATTTGTCAAAGCACCAGCTCGCCAAAGAGCCTTAGAAGATCAAGTAGAAGAATCGGAAGCGGTGAAAGAGACATTCCTTAATCCAAAAGAGGGTCCAGCGGAAATAATCACAGATGAAGAAGAATGAATCAACGGACTAAATTTTAGCGGTTGTTTCATTTGTGAGAATAGTCACGGCTAACTGAACATGGCACTAGTAACCGATACTAACGACGACGAAGCACCAACTGTGCTTTTGGTTGATAACAACCAAATGTCTGTACATCGTTTGACATCGATTTTTCGTCAAAGACAATTCAATGTAGCCGTTTGCGAAGATGGGGATAGGGCCGTAGATGAATTCATTAGAATAGACCCCGAATTGGTAGTTCTTGCACTCGATATCCCCTCACTTGACGGCCACCTAGCGGCATTGGAAATGAGAGAGCACAGCAAGGATTGCAGAATACTGTTTTCTGCGCCAAAAAGACAAGCCCAACTTGCTCATGATGCGACCTATTCCGCAGGAGCAATCGGCTGGGTTGAAAAACCGATAACTGCATCATCAATAGACACCATCTGGCCCATGGTTTTGGGACCCATTCCGGATGCTCCAGGATTACAGGACTTGGATGAAATCCATCCGGCTGATGACGTGGTAGAGCCCGAGCCAGATATGGAATTGCCCCCACTCCCTTTCCCCGGACAACTCCCTCCTTTACCAATAAATCCGGTTACTGAGGGCGATGTGGCAAAACCAAAGAAGAAAAAATCAAGCAAAGCAAAACGACTTTTCACAGTATTGATTATATTCTCAATTATTGGTGGGGCTGGTTATTATGCATGGTCCCAGGGCTTGGTTTAACCACCTGCACGCCTGGATTAATCGGTATCAAACCAATTCTTCCATCAGGTAGTTGCACCCTTGTGAATCCTCCACCACCGAGTTGCATCTGTATGGGCTGGATATTCTCAATACGACTACCAGCCGGAGCTCTAACGGCTTCTGAAACATTATATCTCGAAGAGTTAAGCAAATCCAAATCCCCTTCTCTCAATCTTGAGTCTAGCTTTACGTTACCTTGCACATAATTCCAAACCATCCAAATTATAGAAATTGCAATAGGTATTGAAACGATATATCCGGCTAAATCCACAATCATTCCTCCCTTTCGATCAGGGCGGCAAAGGATTGTGCAGCATATTTCTTAGCCTGTTCGGCTGGATTATCAGATCCGTGAATACCACTGCCGACAATAATGCAGTCTGACCCCGATAGAACAGCCTCTCTTGGGTCACCATATCTCTGGCCCATGGCGCCATCTCCAGTTTTTAGATTAATTCCAGGGGTCCAAATCATTTTACTGGGTCCAACCGCCTCTCGAAGCTTCATGATTTCATCCGGTTTTGAACCATTTCCTATGAAACCTAAAACCCCGCTATGTGCCTTACCTGATTCGACAACCTTGGCGGTATAATCTGAATCTAACAGGTTTCCACGACTTGACATTTGAGCGAGTAACAGGACGCCCCCAACCCTTTCAGCATCCGACCATGCAGATTGGATACCGTCTACAATATCTGGGCCACTGATTAGGTGCGCAGTTACTAAATCACCCCAGGTCTTGATGTCGTATATTCCGCCCATCTGATTCTTGGTAATTTTACCTATATCAGCAAATTTCCTATCTTCGAATATCATTAGTCCAGATTCATGTGCCAATTCGCAAAAATCCTTCCATCCTTCCGCAGTCCAGTCATCGACTAAGTCAACATGCGTCTTTAGGGCGGCAATGTAAGGCCCTACCTCCTTTACCAAATCCACTAAACCCTTCATTGTACTTCGGTCTGCGGCCAAGCAAACCAAACTCCTCTTTTTCACAGCAGTAGCCATGTATTTTCTGGCAATTTCAGAATCAGCACTTATCCAGCGCTGGCCCCAGAATTCTTCTGCCATGTGTTAATCGACAGATTGGTAATGTGTCAATCTTGCGCTTCGATTGAATTTATTGCATCCTTTAATGTTACATCGATATCATAGTCGGGTAGCTCTAAAACCGAAAAAGCATCTTTTACATTATAGTCAACGTGGGTTCCCAAAGATTCCTTTAACCGTTTAATAGATAATTTTGGATGAAAAATCGCAACAAGATAAGCTAGTGGCTTAATCAATCTACGTGACGAATATTTCTTTTCAGTTATCTGAGTCAACCTTTCTCCAATTTCATTCATCCACATCCCAAATTTATGAATAATGTATCTACTCCTGTCTTTTCCGAGACTCAATGCGTTGACGTGAGCAATAGCAACATCTCTAACATCGACGAAGTTTACATGTATATCTAATACAAAAGGTGGCCCGGTGACAAAATGCTTCAGATAAGACATCGAACCTTCAACGTGCCTTTTGTGTAGAACAGGGCCAAAAACAACAGATGGGTGAATGGTAACCAACCTGACATCCTTTCCTTCAGCCCAGGCGCGAATAATTCTTTCCGCTTCCGCTTTAGCAAGACCGTAGCCATTAGTTGATACAGTTGCATCATCACACCAATCCTCATCGGTGAGAACTTGACCATTCTGATATTTTGTTGGTCTAATCGCAGCAACCGAAGAGGTGTGGACGATTCTTTTTACATCATCCATTACTGAACAAAGATTCCTTACACCAATTATCGAGGGGTCCACCACCTCTTTCTGAACGTCTTTAGCGCTTACATATAGAGAAGCCGCACAGTGTATTACATCTTCACAACCTTCTACGGCATTTCGCAAAGATTCTACATCAAACAAGTCCGCTTTGACGAACTCAAGAATATCGTCATTAGGGAACATACTCTCGAATTTTTCATCCCTTAACATTGCTCTAACCGGTATATTTCGTGAAAGTAACTCCATGACAACATGTGCGCCAATAAACCCCGTAGCTCCAGTAACCAATACGGTCATGAACGACCGAACCGGTCCACCGTCATTTTATTGTCGCAATCTTTGTCGGTGTGACTGATGCGAGCAGCAATTTTCACGGCATTCCTGTTCGTATTGGTGCCACTTTCTGGATGTCTTGGTAGCGAAAAGATAGAAGACGAGCCCGTTGAAACATCATATTATCCTGACATTTACGATAGAAAAGACCTGAAGTGGGAATGGAACGGGACTTATTCAATGGTTCTAAATCCTGGGCCATACGAAGCACTCCCTGTACAAGAGGCTCTTATCGAAGTAGATACTTCAGATATTTGGGAAACCGGACCGCCAACTTCAGAAGTGCACCTATCTTACTGGCTTCCTTCTAACACAGAATTGGGAGAAAAAGTCCCAGTTATCGGTATAGTGAGTCCATATTACTCCTATGGGCAACCAGGTTCAGAGTCAGGTGCAACCAACGTTGTAGCTGCGGGTAGAGGCGAATTTATCTATGACAATTATGTTCCTCACGGCTATGCATTGGCACAGGTATCAGTTTTCGGAACAGAAGAGTCTAGCGGTTGTTTCGATTATAGAGGCGCTGGTGAAGGGCTGGGCATTCACGCCGCCGTTGAATGGTTAGGCCAGCAAAATTGGTCTAACGGGCACGTAGGGCTTTACGGAAAATCGTATGAGGGGGCAACACAATGGGAAGCTGCTGCAATGGGGAGCGAATATCTGAAAACGATAGTACCAATTTCTGGAACAACCGCTTTGCATCCATTACTATACAAGAACGGAAGTGCTGAAGCACGCAGTCAAGTAATGCACATGAATTATTTTAGTAGCACTGTGGATTATAATGGCGATGATTTGGACAACATTTGTCCCGATATCGTGGAGGGGTTGTTTGCAGGCCCTGTTACTTATGGATTAGGAGAATTGGATCCATATATGGAAAATTACTATGACGAGAGAAGTCACATAGATAAGGCGTTTATGAATTGGAACGGCTCGATTTATTGGGTTCAGGGGATGCAAGATTGGAATGTTGACCCGCACCAAGTATTCGGAGGGCCCTCTGGAACAAATTGGTACCTTGATTATACCAATGCGGGCTACAACGTTAGAGGAATGCTTGGCCAGTGGGAACACAACTATCCTGACCAGTGGACAAAACATAACAACCAAGCAAGTGGATATGGCGGAGAAGCGATTGACAATATGACGCGATGGGATTGGGGTCAAGACCTGTTTGAATGGTTTGAATATTATCTCAAAGGAGTTGGCCCTAAACCGGACAATCACGCCCAAATCCAGCGGAACGACGGCCAGTGGAGGATAGAGGAAGTTTGGCCACCGGAAGATGCTTTGTGGGAGAGAATCGACCTTTCCAATTGCGATCAATCAGGGGTTAGGGTTGGTGGAGCATCCGTAATCGGCGGAGGGCTTTCCACAGTCGAGTTTAACTGCCCTGGATTTTCTGATGAATTACATATTGCCGGGCTTCCAACACTACACTTAGACGTAACCTCTTCTTACAATGGAGGCCAAATTTTTGCTGAGTTACAGGACGCAGAAACTGGCTTACGACTCGGCCATGCTACTATGGATATTCGATACCATGCTGGTGGATATGAGCCTCAAACGGTGTTTCCTGGGCAAAATTTAGTGATGTTGATGGAATTCCAAGGTCTTGACGTAGTTCTTCCTGCGGGGCACGGCATCAAACTCGTTCTAACTGAAACCGGAGAGGACTACCTTGCTCCAGCGTGTGGAGTTAACTGTCCAGTTACAGTGAATGGTGGAGAGTTTTCAATTCCAACAATTATTCGCGATGCAAATACCGTTCTGGAGACCCCACAGTCAGAGGAAGCAGCCAATAATTAACGAGTTAGGCATTTGCTCAAATCAATCCAATGTTTCTTAAAAAATGAACAGGTTAAGATTAATTAGTAAATTATAATTTATTCATATGAATAGCAAATTAAAAAATATTTGATAAAAAAAGCAAATAAAACACAAAAAATTAGGGCGATTGTATAATATACCGTATTGGCTACGAACGCTCTGATACCCATGATGGATAAAGCAAAACTTGAGTACATCTGGCTCGATGGTTACGAGCCAACGCAAAACATGAGAAGCAAAACAATGGTCCGCAATAATTTTGGCGGTACCTTAGAAGAATGCCCAATGTGGATGTTTGACGGTTCTTCCACCAAACAAGCCGACGGTAGTTCGTCCGATTGTTTATTGAAACCGGTCAATATTTTCCCAGATCCTCAGAGGATAAACGGCTACTTAGTTATGTGCGAAGTAATGAATCCAGACGGCACCCCACATCCAAGCAATGGGCGAGCAACCATCGATGACGATGATGATGATTTTTGGTTCGGATTTGAACAAGAATACTTCATCATGGACGTAGATACACGACTCCCTCTTGGATTCCCAGTTGGCGGATATCCAGGCCCT